>JBAUWM010000430.1:0-14252 GCA_049583775.1 Nocardioides sp. | reverse complement strand
AGCCGTAGCGATCCCCGGCTCACCGGCGAAGACTGCGCTTCTCGGCCAAAGTTTTGGCCGAGAAGTGGAGCGATCACCGGCCCACCGGCGATCGCTACCGCCGTACGCTCGCCGATGTGAACCGTCTCCAGGTCGCCCAGCGCGCCAACGTGCCGCCCTTCCATGTGATGGACCTGTTGGCGGCGAGCGCCGAACGTCAGCGGACCCACGGAGACCTGCTGAACCTGTTGGCCGGACAGCCGAGCACCGGGGCACCGAAGGCCGTCAATGACGAGGCGATCAGGTTGCTGCAGAGCGGCGATCCTCTCGGGTACACCCCGGCCACCGGCATCCGCGAGCTGCGCGAGGAGATCGCGGCGCACCACGCCCGGACCCACGGCATCGAGGTCGACCCTGACGAGGTGGTGGTCACCACTGGCAGCAGCGGCGGGTTCCTGCTCGCATTCCTGGCCGCGTTCGAGGCTGGTGACACGGTCGCGATCGCACGTCCGGGATACCCCTGCTACCGCAACGTGCTGGCCGCACTGGGTTGCACGGTGGTTGAGGTCGCCACGGGTCCCGAGACCCGGTTCCAGCCGACCGTCGACCAGCTCGAGGCGCTGCAGTCAGAGCATGGCGCGCGACTCAAGGGTCTGGTGGTGGCGAGCCCGGCCAACCCCACCGGCACGATGCTCTTGCCCAGCGAGCTCGCCGCACTGGCCGCCTGGTGCGAGGCATCGAGCGTGCAGCTGATCAGCGACGAGATCTACCACGGCATCGAATACTCCCCGCTCGACGGCGGCGCCTCGTTGGCGCGCAGCGCCTGGGAGACCAGCCGCGAAGCGGTCGTGTTCTGCTCGTTCTCGAAGTACTTCTCGATGACCGGCTGGCGGATCGGCTGGATGCTGGTGCCTCAGCGGTTGCGCCGCGCCGTCGATGTGCTGACCGGCAACTTCACCATCTGCCCGCCGGTTCTGGCCCAGCGCGCGTGCCTGGCCGCGTTCAGCGAGACCGCCTACGCCGAGCTCGACGGGCACGTCCGGCGCTACGCACGTAACCGGGCGATCGTGCTCGAGGCAGTGCCCCGCCTCGGCATCACACGGCTGGCTCCGGCCGACGGCGCCTTCTATGCCTACGCCGACATCGGGCACCTCACCGACGACTCCATGGGGTTCGCGCATCAGCTGCTCGCCACCACCGGGGTTGCGGTCGCGACCGGCATCGACTTCGACACCGTGGACGGCGGGCGGTTCATCCGCCTCAGCTTCGCTGGGCCGGGCCACGAGATCGAGGAAGCGCTGGCCCGGATGGAACCGGCGCTGACCCGATGAAGAACAGCCTGGACGACGTCTCAGTCAGGCTGAGGCGAACTCTCAGTAGTCGACGCCGGGATAGTCCTGGGTCGGCTTCTCCCAGAACGTCGGCGCTGACGTGCGCAGCGGACCGCTCGCCTCGTCGAAACCGAGCCCGGCCACGTAGGCCTTCTTGATGAAGCCGTTGCGGATCCGCTGCGGGTGGTCGCCCACCCGGATCGTCTTCTGGATCTTGGCCGTGCGGTAGCTGATCCGCGAGATGGTGTCGGAGCCGCTCCAGGAGATGTAGCAGTACTTTCCGTCGTGGCTCGGAGTGACCCAGTAGGGCTTGAGCCCGCCGTTGAGCAGCTTGGTGTGCTCGAAACTGCCCGTCTTCACGATGGTGGCGTAGTCGCTCATCGTTCCGGCTACGCAGATGCGCGAACCTGTCGGGTTTGCGGCAATGCCGTGATGGGCGGAGTCGAGCACATACATCTCGCGCGGCGTGGACTTCACCCGGCTGGGAAGCCGAACAACGCGGGTGATCTTGCCGCTGCTCCGGTCAAACTCGACAAAGCCGTGGAAGAACGAGAGCTGGAAGTAGAACTTGCTCTCGTCTGGGTTCAGCGTCATCGGCCGCACCGAGACCGACACGTCGTTCAGACCGCGGGCGTCCAACGCTCCGCGCAAGTCGTAGCGGCGCTCGATCTTGAAGGTCTTGGCGTTCACGATCTGCAGCACCCGCTGGCCCTCGAGCGGGTCGGGCACGTCGGGGTTGTCGAGCGGGCTGTAGACCGTGCCGATGCTGGCGTGCAGGATCCGCTTGCCGCCGTCGATGTAGATGCTCTCGTGCGGGGAGCCGCCGGACTTGAACCGGCCGACCTGCTTGCCGTCCTTGATGCGCAGCACGTGGACGACGTTGCCCGTCGAGGCACTGACGACCACGCGCTTGCCGTCGGGCGAGACGGCCATGTGGTCGGAACGAACTCCGGCGACGGCGAAGCGCCAGACGATCTCCTTCGTCTCCAGGCTGATCGCCACGACGTCGGCGAACGACGGCCGCGACACCACCACGAGCTTGCCGTCGTTGGAGGAGTACATGTCGTCGACAAACTGGTCGTTGCCCTCCCCGATGAGCATGCGGATGCCGAGGAAGTAGGCCAGGCGATAGGGGTTGGCCGCGATCTCGACCATCCGCTCTTGGTAGTCCGGGATGATGTTCAGCGTCGCGATCTTGGTGAACGAGGTGGGATCGACCAGGTCGGCCGTGCCTTCCCAGTTGTTACCCACGAAGACCACGCGACGTACGTCTGGACCGGCGGAGGCGCCGTCGCCGTCGGCTACCGCGGCTGGTCCGGCAAGCGAGCCGAGCCCAGAGAGCAGCAGCGCGGTCGTGAGAACCGTTGCCATCGCGCTGAGAAGCGTGCGCCGTCTGCGCCCCATGTGACACCCCCTCGTGAACAGGTGAGCCCATCTTGCCCTGTGGGGGCGTTTCGCGGGCATCGATGGCGGGAATGCCGATCTGCGAAGGCCTCCGCCGGTCCCTCGGCGGCGACACTCGGGAGGGAAGTAGATGTACGGCGACACCGATGTCCTGCGACGGCACGTCGACCGGTTGCGTGAACAGGCGGACGACATCCGCAGCGCAGCCGACCAGCTGGTGGCACGCACCGAGTCGCTGACTTGGAGCGGACGAGCGGCTGACTCCATGCGGTTTCGGGTCTCCGAGCGAGCCACACACCTCCGCGGCTCAGCCGCTCAGCACGACGCGGCCGCCGACTCGCTCGACCGACACCTCCAGGAGGTCGACGTGGCCAAGGATTCGATCGCGTCGATCGAGCAGCGGGTGACCGCGCTGGCGGCCGACGCTCGCACCCGCGTGGCTCAGACCGACCGGGCGGCGAAGGAGAGCGGTCTGGCCGTCGAACCAGACGCCGACGACGTCAGGTTGGCCTCGTTTGCGGCGCCGCCGCCGGGGCACCGCGACTGGCTCGCCGTCGAGCTGCCGGGGCTCTGAGCTCATGGCCACCATCGACCTGACCGCTACGCGTCCCACCCCCGGCGGCCTCCTCGAGGCATTGCCGCGCCGTGTCACGCTGACGTTGCCTGAGCTGCAGGTGATCGCCGAATTCGCCGGAGGGGCCCCGCTGCCCTTCGACATTCACGAACCCGGAGGGGCACAGCCGTTGGAGTCTCGCCTCGGCGCAAGCCCGGGCACGACAGAGGACCAGGCCTACCTCGCGGTCATCGAAGCTCTCCCCGACCCAGTGCAGTCGTTGACCAGACGCGGGCTGATCGTCGACGGCGTCGCCGCCGCCGGGGTGATCGGCGCGGTCGGCCTCCTCGCCACGCCGACAGCAGCCCTCGACATCGACGTCGCGGTCGGGTCGAGCCACGTCAAGGCCTGGCACCGCCAAGCCGGCGAGGCCGTAGCGAGCCTGGCCACCAGCGACGGCATCGTTTTCGAGCTGGCCTGGTTCTCCACCACCGCGTGGCCCAACGAGCTGGCGCGCATCGCCGTCCTGCCGGAGGATCACGTGCTCGAGCCCTCCGCAGTGCCCGACGACCTCGATCTGCCGTTCGAGCTGGCCGACGCTGCAGTGGAGGCCGACCACGACCACCGAGCCGACCTGCTTGACGTGCTGGTCACGCAGTCCCCCGACGCCTTGCGTGACAGGACCGGGCGCCCCGTCGCCGAAGCCACGGTGGCCCTCGGCGCAGTGGCGACCGAGGCTCGCGGGCGTCTTCGGGTGCTGGTGGCCGACGTGTCTCGGGGCGCGACGGCGGTAGCAGGCGTGCGGTCGTGGGTGCTTCTGGCCGACGGCTGGCGCAGCCTGCATCCCCATCACGAGACCGGACAAGCCCGGGTGACTCTGGCTCGGGTGTCTCCCATCGACCTCGCTGCTGACCTCGCCCCCGTGCTGGCGCAGCTAGCCGCGTCTGGGTCTGCCGGCCACCAGGAGGTGCCTGTATGAGTGAGACGACCCGGGTCGACGAAGTCGACGAGGTCGACGTGGTCGCCACGGCCGCGAGTGAGCGTCGCGCCGCGCCACGGTCGGAGTCCGAGATTGCCGACCGTGCCGACAAGTACGACCAGATGATGCGGCTGGCCTCGCTGTTCGACACGACGGGTGAGGACATGCTTCGCCGCTCTCGCCTGAGCGCGTCCGTGGCTGGCGACCCCGCGTTCACCGACTCCGGCGAGCTCGCGCCGGCCACCTTTGCCCAGGCTTCCGACGCCCTCGGCGCGGCGGACACTGGGAAGCACAGCTTGCTTGCCCGCTCAGTCGAGCTCGACGCCGATGCTCTGGTGCTGCGCGCCACGGTGGTCACCTACCGCTGGATCGATGATCTCCAGGCTGCTGCGTTCCGCACGCTCGGCTCGATCGCCGGACGCGCCATCGGCTACCTCGCCCCCGAAGTCGCGCTCGGCGGAGCGATCGTCTCCGCTGGTCTGATCGAGACCGATGCGCTCGATCGCGATGGGGTGGCGGCGTACCTGAACGAGCTGGCCCAGGCCAACCCCGACTTGATGGAGCACGTCACCACCGGCGGTGGCGGACTCCTCGATGCGTTGCCCATGCGATCGCTTCTCACCGCGGGAGTGCTGGGCGGCGACCACGGGCGCCTAGCCCGCGGCGGTGGACTGCGCGCCATCGGCGTGCCCGACTTCCCCACCACGTTCGGCGCCGCACTGCGCGACGGTGCCGCAGGCCTCGTCGACACTTCCGATCCACTTCCGGTGGACACCACCGACGAAGTCCACGAAGGACCTCGTGCTGCCGTCGCCAGCCCCGACGCGGCCCCAGCGAACCTGGCTGGCCTCATCGCTCGGCTGGCTGAGGTCTCAGCCGCCGTCGAGATTCGGCAGGTGGCGCCTAGTCGCTACATCGCTTACATCCCCGGCACCCCCGGGCAGGACGACGACCCTGCCGCGCCGGGCCGGCTGCGCCTGGTCGGTGGCGATCTGTCCGGCATGGCCGCCTTCGTGGTGCGCCGGATCGAGGACGCCATTGCGGGTGACGACAGCGCGCGACTGATGCTGGTCGGCTCCGGTCACGGTGGTGTGATCGCCGCCGAGGTGGCCGCTACGGTTACAGGAGACCGGATCGCAATCGATCAAATCGTGACCGCGGGGGCGCCGTCGGCCCAGGTGCCGACGATCCCGGGCACCACCCGGGTGCTGTCGTTGGAAGACCGCAACGACCCTGTCGCCCTTCTCGGCTCGTTGATCAACGCGCGAGTCGCCAACCGCGTGACTGTCGTGTTCGACGCGGCGGCCACCACCGACGGCGGCGATGCCTACCTCGCGGGTGCCCGCGCGGCCGACATCGCCGACCACCCCGACCTACAGACAGAGATTCGGCGGCTGCAGGGGCTTGGCTACCTGGCCGGCTGATCCGTGGGCTACCCGGCGAGCTCGGTGACGAACTCGGTGAGCTGCGTCAGGTTGCGACACTCGCGCATGGGCACGATCTCGCCGTACGTGCGCGCGGCGGAGTCGCCGGTGCCCCAGTGTCGCTGGTGCTCGGGGTTGAGCCACCACGCGTGGCGGGCGGTGCCGGCGAGCTCCTTGAGCACCTCGGCCGCGAGGTCGCTGTAGTTCGACCGAGCATCGCCCAGGATCAGCAGTGACGACTTCGGGCCAATGGCGTCGGCGTGGTCTTCGGCGAAGCGGGTGAGCGCACGCCCGTAGTTGGTGCGACCCCAGAGCGCCGCTTGCGAAGTGCTCGCGGCCAGGTCAGTCATCACGTCGACGACATCGGCGCCCGGCTTGAAGTGATGAGTCACCTCGTGCACGTGATCGATGAAGGTGAAGGCCCGCACCTTCTGGAACTGATCGCGCAGCGCGAACACGAGCAACAGCGTGAACTGAGCGAAGTTGGCAACCGAGCCACTCACGTCACACAGCACCACGAGCTCGTTGCGGTGCGGACGTTTGGGACGGTGATGGGTGACCATCGGCACGCCACCGGTCTGCATCGAGGCTCGCACCGTGTGCCGGAAGTCGAGGGGTCCGCGCTTGCGCGCGTGATGTTCCTTGGTGAGCCGCGTGGCGAGACGGCGGGCGAGCGGGTAGATCTCGCGCCGCATCTCTTCGAGGTCGCTCTTGCGAGCGCTCATGAAGTCGAGCCGGTCGATGCTCGGGCGCAGCGCGACGTTCGCGACGTGGTCGGCTCCCTTCTCCTCGGCGATCCGCCGCCGAGCGTCGGCCTCCACCATCGCCGAGAACGAGCCCACCCTGCGGCTCGCGCCGCGCTGTGCCTCTTCCTCGGTCAGCCCGCCACCCATCAGGCCCGCGACGATCTTGTCGATCAGTTCGGTGGGCGCAACCCGTTGGAGAGCGGTGTAGGCCGACCACGACGACAGCCCTGGTCCGCGACCGGGCATCGCGCCGAACCGCGCCACCATCTCGGCAGCCAGTTGCTGGAGCAACTGCTCGTCGCCACTTTCGAGCGCAGCCTGCAACGCCTCGCGGAAGGCCTCGAGGGCAGCCGCGTTGTCGCGCACGGTCGGGGCGTCGTCACCCAGCGCATCGTCGCGCTCGGCACCCGCAACGCCACCGCCCACCATCCGCGGAAAGTAGAGGTCGAAGAGGGCGTCAAAGGTAGGGCGCTGCGACTGGCGCTTGACCAGGGTCGCGGCGTAGACGTCGTGCACCACGGCGCGCTCGGTCCACTCGACGGCGGTCATCGCCGCCACCGCGTCCAGGTCTTCGGCGAGCGAGACCGACAGCCCAGCCCCACGAAGCGCCTCGACGAAGGCGATGTGCCGGTCGACCAGGCCGCTGCGCGCCGCGCCGCTCATGACGTCATCGCTTCAGCCGCAGCTCTTTGATGGCACGCGTGTGGTCGGACTGGTGCTTGAGGATGACGCCGAGGGTGTCGGCGATCGCCTTGTCGTCGAGGTCCCCGATCTCGAGCGCCACCAGGGTGCGTGCCCAGTCGACCGACTCGGCGATCGACGGCGGTTTCTTAAGTTCCAGTTCACGCAGTCGGGCCACCGTCGCCACCAGCTGACCGGTGACCAGGTCGTCGAGGCCAGGCACCTGCGAGGCGACGATCTCGCGCTCGCGCTCGGCGTCCGGGTAGTCGAGGTGGAGGTAGAGGCAGCGGCGCTTGACCGCCTCCGACAGCTCGCGGCTGGCATTGGAGGTGAGGACCACGAACGGCCGTTTGGTCGCCGTGATCGTGCCGAGCTCGGGGATCGTCACCTGAAAGTCGGAGAGCACCTCGAGCAGCAGGCCCTCGACCTCGACGTCGGTCTTGTCGACCTCGTCGATCAGCAGCACCGTCGGCTGCTCGCGTCTGATGGCGGTGAGCAGCGGGCGGGTGAGCAGGAACTCCTCGGTGAAGATGTCGTCGTGGGTCTCTGACCATGACGCATCGTCGTGGGTGGCCTGGATGCGAAGCAGCTGCTTCTTGTAGTTCCACTCGTAGAGCGCCCGTGCCTCGTCGAGCCCTTCGTAGCACTGCAGGCGTACGAGGTCGGCGCCGGTGGCTCGCGCCACGGCCTTGGCCAGCTCGGTCTTGCCAACACCGGCCGGTCCCTCGATCAGCAGCGGCTTCTCCAGCGCTCCGGCCAGGTAGGACGTCGTGGCGGTCGCGGCATCGGCGAGGTAGCCGGCGTCATGCAGCCGGGTCGATGCGTCGGCAGGAGTGGCGAACCAGGTCATGCCTCATCCTCGCACCGGGCCGCGCCGTGACCTCACGGCGTCCGGCTCGTTGAGGTCTGTGTCGAGGCGCCCATCCCTCCCGGGCACCTCGCCAGCTCCCTCCGAAGCGCTCCCTCCGAAGGCCCCCTCACTGGGTTGACCTCGCGTCGCGCACCCCTCAGGAGATCCGCCTTGCCCCGATCATTCCGCGCCCCCGCACCCGTCGTTGCTCGCGCCGCGGTCCAGGTGGTCAAGTGCGCGGTGATGAGCAGCCTGGCTCTCATGGCGGTCGCCTCGACATCGACATCGGGCACGACCACCACCGCTGACGCCGGCCTCGCCGGCGACGCGGCTCCCACCCATGGACACGCCAGGCTCGAGCGGCTGATGACCAAGCACGACTGTTCGACGACTGGGTTTGGTGCCGATGTGCTCCCTGGTTCGGCCCTCGTGCGGCGGTCGAACCACGTCGAGCACGTGAGCTTCGACGACGGCTGGGCCGTCTTCACCGGCGACGCGCCCGGTGCGCTCCTCGCCGTGTGCCGGGTCAACGTCTGAGCCATCCATCGCAGGGCTGAGAACCAGAAAGATCCGAACCCCACAGGGTTCGGATCTCTCAGATCTCTCACGAGATCGGGGCGGTGGCGGTGGGATTTGAACCCACGGTGGGTTTGACCCCACACATCATTTCGAGTGATGCACCTTCGGCCGCTCGGACACGCCACCGCCGGAGAGGTTACCCGAGCCGCGGAGGGCCCACGAAATCAGCCTCGGCCCGCTGACCCGTCCCCTCGAGCGACGGGTCGGCGAAAACGTCGGAGGTGGGGGTTCCTCGACCTCACTCGACCTCCAACGCCACCGATCTCGATGCGGAGGTCGATCGGCTGCTCAACTCCGGGGCGACACTGGTGGGACGACGCGGCGACGAGAACTTCCGCTGGGTGATGCTGGCCGACCCCGCCGGCAACGACTTCTGCGTCGCCGAGGCCGCGGAAAGCGCAGCCGAGCTCGGCTGACTCCCGGCTACCCAGACCGAACACACGAAAGGGCCCCTCCGGCAGCGCCGAAAGGGCCCCTCGTCAGTGCTGGAAGATCACTTCTGCAGGTAGCAGGCGTCCTCGAACTCGTAGCCCTCGAGCGTCGGACCTGCGTAGACGTCGCCGACCGGGACGACGCCACCGGGGGCGCTCTTGTCGGGCGAGAAGAACTGCGTCACCCGCACGGCTGCGTCATTGGCATCGCCCGCGTAGTTGCCCGAACCCTCGGGCAACATGCCGTCGCCGTCCACACCGTCCAGCGAGGTTGCCGCTTCGAGCAAGCCCTCCTGAGTGAGGTTGTCGTCCTCGATGGCGCTCTCGAGCGCGGCTCTCATGATCTGGGCGCCGGTCCAACCGAGGGCGAAGTACTCGTTGGGGTCGCCGGTGTTGGCGGCCCGCATCTCTTCGAACTCGGGCGTGTCGGCGTTGTAGCCCGGGAACGAGCTGGCCCAGGTGTAGAGCCCCTCGAGAGCCGGGGCTGCCGGGCTGTCGAGCAGCGCGGCGTTCCAGGTCGGGATGGAGCCGACGAACCGACCCTTGAAGCCCTGCGCGGCAGCGCCGCCCACGACTCCGGCCAGCTCGAGCGGACCGGTGGCCACGATCACGAGGTCGGCCTTCGACTTGACCAGGGCCGCGATGGCCGCGGTCTGCTGGTCGGCACCGGGACCGGTCGGGATGTCGACGAACTCCAACCCGTTGGCCTCGGCCGCGATCTGGGCGCCGACTGCGGCGTCGTCGCCGTAGTCGCCGGGGAAGTGGACGGCAGCGATCTTGGTGGCGCCACCGTTCTCCACGCCGTAGTCGACCGCGTTCATCGCTTCGCCGCAGTAGGAGTTGCCGATCTCAAGCACCCGGTCCTCGAACAGCCAGTTCGAGCCCAGCGTGGCCGGGATGACCACGAGGTTCTCGGCGTCGGAGTCACGCAGCATCGCCTCGGTCGCGGCAGTGCCCAGCGACTGGGCCATCGCCAGGACGTCCTTGTTGATCTCGGCGAACGCTTGGGCGTGGACGTCGGGGTTGTACTGGTTGTCCTTGACGTACTTGGAGACGTCGATCTCGTAGTCGCCGATGCCCCCCTCCTCGTTGACCTTGTTCCAGTAGGCCGCGCCGCCGGCGGTCAGCGGAACGCCGACGCCCTTGAACACGCCGGAGAGGTCGCTGATGACGCCCAGGTAGATGCAGCCCTTGCTGTCGTCGACTGCGTCCGGACACGGTTCGCTGGTGACTCCCCGAGCGTCGCCACCGCCACTGCCACCGTCGTCACCGTCGTCGCGACCACATGCGGTCAGGACGAGGGTGGATGCGGCTGCCAGCACTGCCAGCCGCTTCACGGATCGATTCACTGTTCCTCCTCGGTTGTTACGACACCCGGGCTCAGTAAGAGAACGGGAAGCTCTTCCAGTACGTCCTGATCCGCAGCCAGATGCCGAAGAGGCCTCGTGGCTCGAAGAGCAGGAAGGCAACGATCAAGCCGCCGTACAGGGCGGTCTCGACTTCAAAGATGTTCGGGTGCTCGACCGGCGAGCTCGAGATGAACGAGAGCAGACCTGGCAGCTCGCTGGAGATGCGCGGCAGCATGGCGATCAGCATCGCCCCCATGATGGAGCCGGAGATCGTGGCGACTCCCCCGATCAGCACCATCGCGATGAACTGAACTGAGAGCAGCAGCCCGAACTGTTCCGGCCCGAACTGCCCGTTGGCGGCGAAGAGCAACGACCCGCACACTCCCGCGTAGAACGAGGAGATCGTGAAGGCGATGATCTTGTAGCGCGACAGCTCGACGCCCATCACGCCGGCGGCGATGTCACGGTCGCGGACCGCGGCGAACGCCCGACCGATGCGCGAGCGGGCGATGTTGCGGGCCAGCACCGCGAAGATGATGAGCACGGCCAAGAAGAACCAGAAGAGCTTCTGCTCTTCGGTGTAGCCGCCGTCCTGGGTCAGGTCGTTGCCGAAGACCACCGGCACAGCAGCCTCGCGGCCCACCTGCGCGCCACCAGAGAGGTCGCGCCACTCGGTGAAGAAGTAGATGCCGATGAAGACGAGGCCCAGGGTGACCACCGCGAGGTAGAGCCCGCGCAGCCGGGTGGCCAGAGGGGCGACCACGACTCCGCACAGGGCGGCGGCGAGGCCAGCAGCCGGGATCCAGATCAGCACGTTGTCGACGCCGAGCCCGAGGTAGCGACCGTCGGGATCACCCGCGAGTGCCGCCGAGGTGTAGGCACCGACGCCCACGAAGAACGCGTGGCCCAGAGACACCTGTCCGGCGTAGCCGGTGAGCAGGTTCAGCCCGATCGCTCCGATGGCCAGCACCAGACCGGTACCGAGCAGCGCCAGGATGTCGTCGGGCAGGCCCATCGGCAAGTAGGCCGCGATCGCGATGATCGCGAGCACACCGACCTGCTTGGGCCGCGTGTTCAGGAACGCCATGTCCTGGCTGTAGGCGGTGAACAGGTCGGGTCGACCGAGCACGCGCCGCGAGCGGCGTTTGGAGGCGCCGACCGTGCGGGTGTCGGTAGGAGACGGTGACGTCGTGGTCATACCCGTTCCACCTCCTTGGTGCCGAAGAGTCCTTGAGGTCGCACGAGCAGCACCAGCAACATCAGGACGAAGGGCGCGATCGCGCCGGTGTTGGTGTCCAGGTTGGGGAAGATGTCGCGGTGGTAGGTGGAGGTCAGCGACTGGACGATGCCGACCACGAGCCCGCCGATCACCGCGCCCCCGAGCGAGTCGAGGCCACCGAGGATGATCACCGGTAGCGCGGTGAGCGCGACGACCCAGATGTTCTGGTCGATCGAGTTGCCGGCCGCGGTGAACACTCCGGCTATGGCTGCGAGCCCGCCAGCCAAGCCCCACGAGACGGCGAACACGGTGCCGACGCTGACGCCCTGAGCCATCGCGGCTTCCTGGTCGAGCGCAGCGGCGCGCATCGCGAGACCGATCGGCGTGAACCGGAAGAACGCGAAGAGCAGCACCACGATGATCATCGCTGCGGTGAAGGCGGCGATGTGGCGGTGCTGCACCTGAACGTCCCCGATGGTGACGACGTCGAGACCCCACGGGTCGCCGATCTGACGCGGGTTGACGCCCACGAAGGCGCCCGCCACCACCCGCACCACGATGTCGATACCGATCGTGATGATCGCGATCACGAACGTGGCCTTGCCGACCATCGGACGAACCGCGACCCGCTCGACGATCAACGCCACCAGAGCGATCGCGATGGCACCGAGCACGACCGCCGCAGCGAAGCCCACCTTCGGCACGAGGTAGCTGACCAGGATCGCGCCGGACATCATGAACGCCGGCTGGGCGAAGCTGATCACTTGCATCGACTTGTAGATGATGACGAAACCGAGCGCGAGCAGCACGTAGATCGAACCATTGCCAGCGCCGATGCTCACGGCGGTGAAGAACTGGGTCATCAGGAAGTACCTCCCGTACCGCCAGCGGCAGACGAGCCGGAGTACATGGTGTCGACCAGCTCGCGGAAGGCCTTGTCGATGGCCGAGCGCTTGACCTTCTGGGTGGCCGTCAGCTCGCCATCCTCGTGATCGAGCTCCTTGGGCAGCATGCGGAAGTCCTTGAGCTGCTCGACCGGGTTGTGCTTGCCGTTGACCTCCTTGACGATCCCCTCGACGAGCTTGCGCACCTCAGGCTTCTCGGCCAGGTCGCGGTAGGTCGTGTAACCCAGGCCCTGGCGTTGCGCCCACTCGCCCACGGTGTCGAGCTCGATGCCGATCAGGGCGGTGAGGTACTTGCGTTGGTCGCCGATCACCACCGCTTCCTTGATGAACGGGGAGGCCTTGAGCGCGTTCTCGATCTCTGAGGGCGCGATGTTCTTGCCGCCGGCCGTGATGATGATGTCCTTCATCCGGTCGGTGATCGCCAGATGCGTGCCATCAACCCACTCCCCGACGTCGCCGGTGTGCAACCAGCCCTCGGCGTCGATCGCTTCGGCGCTCGCCTCGGGATTGCGCCAGTAGCCAGCGAAGTTGGCCGGGTGCCGGGTCAGCACCTCACCGGTCTCGTCGGCGAGCTTGACCTCGACCCCCACCAAAGGCTCACCGACGGTTCCGAGACGCACCCGGCCCGGTCGGTTCGCCGTGGCGATGGCGGAGTTCTCGGTCATGCCGTAGACCTCGTGCACCTTGACGCCGATACCCATGAAGAACTGGAGGACGTCGGGGGCGATTGGCGCTGCACCGCACGAGGCGTAGCGGACGCGTCTGAGACCCAGCCGGGTCTGTAGTGCTCGGAAGAACAACACCCAGCCGATGGCGTAGCGGATCTTGGTGCTCGTGGTGTGGGAGCCGCCGTTGGCCACCAACGTCGTGCCGATCGACTCAGCCTGACCGAGCCAGAACTTCGCGTACATCCGCTTCAAGCGGGTGGCTGAGTCGAGCTTGATCCGGGCCGTCGCCAGCAACTTCTCCCAGATGCGTGGCACCGCGAAGAACAGCGTGGGCTGCACCTCGCGCAGGTTCTGCGGCACCGTGTCGATCGACTCGGCGAAGTTGACCTGGGTGCCGGCCCCGGAGTTGAACCAGGTGGTGAAGAACCGCTCGGCCACGTGGCACAGCGGCAGGTACGAGAGCGACTGGTCCTTGTTGTTGGCCGCCGGCTCAACGAACGCACCCTTCTCCAACACCGTCGTCATCGCGAAGTCGACGTTGGCGTTGTTGAGCATCGCGCCCTTGGGTGGACCCGTCGTGCCCGAGGTGTACACCAGCGTGACGACGTCGTCGGCCTGCGCTGCGGCCATCCGCTCAGCCACCGCGTTCGGGTGTGCGGCACGGTGCTCCTCACCCAGGGAGAGGAAGTCGTCCCAGCTGATCAGTCGCTCGTCGTCGTAGTTTCCGATGATGCCGCGCGGTTCGATGTAGATGATCCGCCGCACGTCGGGGCACTCAGCAGTGACGTCGAGCGACTTGTCGAGCTGCTCTTGGTCTTCGACCAAGTGCACGCCCGATCCACTGTGGCCGAGCAGGTAACCCACCTCTGCCGAGGGGTTGGTCGGGTAGAGCCCCACCGTGATGCCACGGACCGCGACGGTGGCCAGGTCGAGGATCAACCACTCGGGTCGGTTCTCGCTCTGGATGGACACTCGGTCACCGGGCTCGACGCCCATCGCGATCAGCGCGTGTGCTGCGGTGTGAATCGTCTCCCAGTACTCCGCCCAGGTGATCTCGTTCCAGACGCCGTACTCCTTGCGACGCAACGCCACGCCGCGCGGGTCGTCGCCCGCGCGCGCCTGCACCCGGCTGGCCACGGTGCGCACGCCCGCAC
>JBAUWM010000429.1:0-2141 GCA_049583775.1 Nocardioides sp. | reverse complement strand
GCGACGAGGTCGAGCTGGCTAGCCGCAACACCAAGCCCCTCAGCCGGTACTTCCCCGAGCTCGTCACCGCGATGCGCGAGCAACTGCCCGAGAGGTGCGTGCTCGATGGCGAGGTCTTCGTCGCCATCGGCGCGCGGCTGGAGTTCGAGGTGCTGCAAGAACGCATCCATCCGGCGAAGTCGCGGATCGACATGCTCGCCGAGAAGACGCCGGCCAGCTTCGTGGCCTTCGACCTGCTCGCCCTCGACGACGAGTCGTACGTCGATCGTCCGTTCGCCGAGCGGCGGGCAGCACTGGAGAAGGCGCTCTCTGGCCTCGACGGCCCCTGCTACCTGACGCGCACCACCGAGGACCCCGCCCTCGCCGAGGAGTGGTTCCACCAGTTCGAGGGAGCCGGCCTCGACGGCGTGATCGCCAAGCCCCTGGGCGACATCTACACGCCCAACGGCCGCACCATGATGAAGATCAAGCACGAACGCACCGCCGACGTGGTGGTCGCGGGCTACCGCGAGCACAAGACCAGCACCCCCGAGAAGCCGCTGCTCGGCAGCCTCCTGCTCGGCCTCTACGCCGACGGCGAGCTGCAGCACATCGGTGTCAGCGCCAGCTTCACTGCCGCCCGCCGGGCCGAGTTGATCGAAGAGCTTCAGCCGCTCGTGTGCGACATCGGTGAGCATCCGTGGGGACGGTGGAATGAGTTCCTCACCGCCAACCCAGACCGCGTGCCGGGCACCCAGAGCCGGTGGAGCTCGGGCAAAGACCTCAGCTTCATCCCCCTCCGCCCGGAGCGAGTGCTCGAGGTCAAGTACGACGCGATGGAAGGACGCCGCTTCCGCCACACCGCGCACTTCAAGCGGTGGAGACCAGATCGCGACCCTGAGTCGTGCGGCTACGAGCAGCTCGAGCAGCCAGTCAGCTACGACCTGGCGAGCGTGTTGCGGACTAGTGTCGAGAACCTCCCGAAAGGACGTGAGTGACGATGGCTGACTACAACGTGGTGCTGCTCGTAGAGGAGCGCCTCAGTGACCAGGACGCCCAACAGGTGCGCTCGCTGCACGAGGCCATCGAGGACCCGGTGACCTACCACGTGCTGCTGCCGCTCGACGACGCCGCAGCACGCGTCGAGGCCTCGCTGGGGTCGCTCAGCGGAGGCGAGCTCTTGGGTTCCCCCGGGCTGCCGATGAACGACATCGACCTCGACGCCGTCCGCGAGGACTGCAAGGAACGCTCCGAGGAGCACCTGAACGCCACCGTCGCAGCCCTCGAGAAGGCGGGTGCCACGGTCGCGACCAGCGCGGTGATCAAGGGCCCGCCGGCTGATGAGCTGGCTGCCAAGGTGACCGAGGTCGACGGGCGCGAGGCCATCGTGCTGACCCGCCCCCACGTGGTGGCCGAGTTCTTCCACCTCGACTGGACCTCGCAGGCCCGCCGCAAGCTCGGCGTGCCCGTGCTGCACCTGCTCGAGCACCAGAACTTCGACGAGCAGGCCGAGGGTCTCTGACGCTCGACCGGCGACCGCCCCCACTAGAGTCGCTCGGGTGAAGTTCGCCCGCCGCCAGGAGACCGCGCCGGCGACGTCCCCCATCGCAGGTGCGACCGACACGCCGGTCGAGGTAGCCCCGCGCGGCCGTCCGGTCGCCGCGTTCGCGGGCATCCTCGACGGACGCTCGCTCTGGGTCGCGGTCGATGCCTGCCCCGGAACCCTGGCCCTGCGCGACGCCGCCGGCGATGTCCTCTCACTCCCCGACGACGCCACCGACGACCAGCCCGCCTATACGGCCGCCCATCTCGACCTGACCAGCCTGACCGACCCCGCGACCTACGACGTGGTGCTCGTGGCCGGGGGTATCCGCAAGCCCCGGGCGGTGTGGACGTCGCCACTGACAGGCCAGCGTGGCCTGCCCACGCTGCAGCGCACTGACGACGGCACGCTCCAGGTGCGCACCGGTCCTGCGCCGGCGGCAGCGACGCTGACGTCCGTGACCGCCGGTCGTGACTGCCTCCGGGTGGCCATCGAAGGTGCGGGCAGCACCCTGGCCATTCTCGGTGAGGGCGACGTCGTGCTGGCCTCGTGGGCGGTCGTCGAGGGGGTCGCGACGATCACGTCGGTCGAGCTCGACGACGTCGCGCCCCAGATGACC
>JBAUWM010000428.1:0-8850 GCA_049583775.1 Nocardioides sp. | reverse complement strand
GTCCTGGCCCAGGCCATGGTCCACGAGGGCCTGCGCGCTGTCGCCGCCGGCGCCAACCCGATGGGCCTCAAGCGCGGCATGGACCTCGCCACGGCCGCCGTCGGCGACGCCCTGCGCGACGCCGCGCGCGAGGTCGAGACCCGGGAGGACATGGCCTCGGTCGCCACGATCTCCAGCCGCGACTCCCACATCGGCGACCTGCTCGCCGAGGCCTTCGACAAGGTCGGCAAGGACGGCGTCATCACGGTCGAGGAGTCCAACTCGATGGGCACCGACCTGGAGTTCACCGAGGGTATGCAGTTCGACAAGGGCTACATCAGCCAGTACTTCGTGACCGAACCGGAGCGCATGGAGGCCGTCCTCGACGACCCCTACATCCTTCTGCACCAGGGCAAGATCTCGGCGATCGCCGACCTGCTGCCCCTGCTCGAGAAGGTCATCCAGGCCGGCAAGCCGCTCTTCATCCTCGCTGAGGACGTCGACGGTGAGGCGCTCTCGACCCTGGTGGTCAACAAGATCCGCGGCACGTTCAACGCGGTTGCGGTCAAGGCTCCGGCGTTCGGCGATCGTCGCAAGTCGATGATGCAGGACATCGCGATCCTCACTGGCGGCCAGGTCATCGCGCCCGAGGTCGGCCTCAAGCTCGACCAGGTCGGGCTCGACGTGCTGGGCACCGCCCGTCGTGTCGTCATCACCAAGGACAACACGACCATCGTCGACGGCGCGGGCGACTCCGCTCAGGTCGAGGGTCGCGTCAACCAGATCAAGGCCGAGATCGAGAACACCGACTCTGACTGGGACCGCGAGAAGCTGCAGGAGCGCCTGGCCAAGCTGGCTGGTGGCGTCTGCGTGATCAAGGTCGGCGCCGCCACCGAGGTGGAGCTCAAGGAGAAGAAGCACCGCATCGAGGACGCCGTCTCGGCGACCCGCGCGGCCATCGAAGAGGGCATCGTCCCCGGCGGTGGCTCGGCTCTGATCCACGCTGTCTCGGTGCTCGACAAGGACCTCGGTCTCGAGGGTGACGAGGCCACCGGCGTGCGCGTCGTCCGCAAGGCGGCCGACGAGCCGCTGCGCTGGATTGCCGAGAACGGTGGTGTCAACGGCTACGTCGTCACCAGCAAGGTGCGCGAGCTCGGCCTCGGCCAGGGCTACAACGCGGCCACCGACACCTACGGCGACCTGGTCGCCCAGGGCGTGCTCGACCCGGTCAAGGTCACCCGTTCGGCCCTCATCAACGCGACCTCCATCGCCGCGATGCTGCTGACGACCGAGACCCTCATCGTCGAGAAGCCCGAAGAGGAAGATGCCGCTGCCGCTGCTGGCGGCGGTCACGGCCACGGTCACGGCCACTGATCTAGCTCAATCACGCTGACCCGTCTCCTCTAGGGGACGGGTCAGCGTTATTTTTGGTCGGAGCGTGCGATCGTGGGCCGGTGCACGACCTGCAGGAGCTGCTCGATCCGCTCAAGAACCCGATCACCTACGCGGTGCCGTTCTTCGCGCTCACGATCGGCATCGAGCTCGCCGCGCTGAAGTGGCTCGACCATGACGACGTGCGGGGCTACGCCCGCCGCGACTCGCGGGCCAGCCTGCTGATGGGTGCCGGCTCGCTGGTGTCGACCACGATCTTCAAGGTCGGGTCGTTCTTCGTGTTCACCGCGGCCTTCGTGCATCTCGCGCCGTGGGAGCTGCCCACCGACACGTGGTGGTACTGGGTCGTGCTGGTGCTCGGGCTCGACCTGCTCTTCTATGCCAACCACCGGTTCGTGCACCGGGTGAACGTGGGCTGGGCGGCGCACCAGGCGCATCACTCCAGTGAGCACATGAACTACACGACGGCGCTGCGGCAGAAGTGGAACCCCTGGTTCGAGCTCATCTTCTGGATGCCGTTGCCGCTGCTCGGGTTCGCGCCCTGGACCATCTACCTGGCCTTTGCGTTCAACCTGATCTACCAGTTCTGGGTGCACACCGAGCTCATCGACCGGATGTGGAGGCCGATCGAGTGGGTCTTCAACACGCCCTCCCACCACCGGGTGCACCACGGGTCGAACCCTGAGTATCTCGACGCCAACTATGCCGGCATCCTGATCATCTGGGACCGGATGTTCGGCACCTTCGTGCCCGAACGGCACCGGCCCCGGTACGGACTGACGAAGCCGGTCGGCACGTTCGACGTGTGGGAGCTCGAGATGGGTTACTACGCCCAGCTCTGGC
The DNA here is from genome assembly GCA_049583775.1 of Nocardioides sp. Classification (GTDB taxonomy): domain Bacteria; phylum Actinomycetota; class Actinomycetes; order Propionibacteriales; family Nocardioidaceae; genus Nocardioides. The sequence continues at coordinate 6,636 of JBAUWM010000428.1, read as the reverse complement.
GTGACGTCCGTGCCACACCTCGGTGGCGAGACAAGCTCGGCTACCTGTTCGGCCCCCCAGGCTGGACGCCCGGTCTAGACCGAGCCGAAGACGCTCCGAGCGCTTTGTAACCTGCGTCACACTCCGTCGTTGTTGCGGGCGTACCACCAACTCCCCTCCCGACGAACGGTGCTCCCCGGATGAGTCAGGCCACTTCGAGCCGTGTGCTCTCGCGTCCGTTGGTGCCGGTGGGGATGTTGTTCGCGTTTGCGTTGGAGGTGTTGCGGGCGATTTTCCGGCGGCCGTTCCAGTGGCGTGAGCTCTCGGATCAGGCGTGGTTCGTGACGCGGGTGTCGTTGTTGCCGGCGATGGCGATCACGATCCCGTTTGGTGCGGTGTTGTCGTTGCAGATCGGGTCGTTGTTCAACCAGCTGGGCGCCAAGTCGTTCACGGGTGCGGCGGCGGTGACCGGGATCGTGCAGCAGGCGGCGCCGGTGGCGACGGTGGTGATCGTGGCTGGTGCTGCGGGTACCGCGGTCGCAGCTGACCTGGGTTCACGCAAGATCCGTGAGGAGCTCGACGCGCTCGAGGTGTTGGGGATCTCCCCGATCCAGCGGCTGGTGGTGCCGCGGGTGCTGGCGATGGCGTTCGTGGCGGTGCTGCTCAACGGGGTCGCGACCGCGGTCGGTACCGGCGGCGCCTACTTCTTCAACGTGATGGTCCAGGGCGGCTCACCGGGCGCCTACGTGAACGCGTTCACCGCCCTGGCCCAGCTACCTGACCTGTGGGTCGGTGAGCTCAAAGCGTTCGTGTTCGGCCTGATCGCCGGGATCGTGGCCGCCTACCAGGGCGTCAACGCCAAGGGCGGCCCCCGAGGTGTGGGCGATGGGGTGAACCAGTCAGTGGTGGTCTCGTTCGTGCTGCTGTTCATCGCCAACACCATCATCACCGCGGTCTACTACCAAGTCGTACCCCCCAAGGGCCTCTGACATGGCGACCATGCGGGGTGCCTATGAGTCCAGCTACCGGGCCCTGGGCGATCTGGGTGACCAGGTCGCGTTCTACGGCCGCGCGTTGGCCGGCATGCCCAAAGCCGTCACCCGCTACCGCCACGAGATCTGGCGACTCCTCGCCGAGGTCAGCCTCGGCCGCGGCGCCCTGGTACTCGTCGCAGGCACCCTGGGCATCATCGTCTTCGAAGTCTTCGCCGTCGGCTCGGTAGTCGGCCTGGTCGGCTACCAAGGACTACGACAGGTCGGCATCGAGCCCTACATCGGGTTCCTCTCCGCCTACTTCAACACCCGCGAAGTCGCACCCCTGATCGCCGCCAACGCCCTGGTCGCCACCGTCGGCGCCGGATTCACCGCCCAACTCGGCGCGATGCGGATCAGCGAAGAAATCGACGCCGTCGAAGTCATGGCCGTCCCCTCAGTGCCCTACCTCGTCTCCACCCGCATCGTGGCCTCCTTCATCGCGATCATCCCGCTCTACCTCGTCGGACTAGTCGGCACCTACGCCGCCACCCAAGCCGTCTCCATCCACTACTACGGCCTGACCGGCGGCACCTACGACCACTACTTCACCCTGTTCCTCCCACCCATCGACATCCTCTACTCCTTCGGCAAAGTCCTCGTCTTCTCCGTCATCCTCACCCTGGTCTGCTGCTACTACGGCTTCACCGCCACCGGCGGCCCCGCCGGCGTCGGCACCGCCGTCGGCCGCGCCGTCCGCCTAGCCACCGTCCTCATCGTCGTCTCCGACTTCTTCATGTCCCTAGCCCTGTGGGGCTCCACCACCACCGTCCGAATAGCCGGCTGAGGGCACCCATGCGACCCCACACCCACAGCCACACCAGGCCAATCCTCGGCCTGGTCTACCTCCTCCTCATCGCCCTGCTGATCGCGCTGAGCGTGCAGACCTATCGCAAGGCGCTGCCCTGGCAGGACGCCGCCACGGTGCAGATCAGCACCCGGCAACCGGGACTCGAGCTCAACCCGCAAAGCGACGTGAAGTTCCAAGGCGTTCGCGTCGGGGAGGTTCGCGAGATCACCTCCGACGGTTCTGGGGCCACGGTTCGACTGGCCATCGACCACGACCGGCTCGACCTGATCCCCGCCGATGTCGACGCGATGATCTTGCCCAAGACGCTCTTCGGTGAGAAGTACGTCGACCTGAGGGCACCGACGTCACCGGCGTCGGCCCGCCTGGCCGACGGCGACGAGATCACGCAGTCGACGACCTCGGTCGAGCTCGGTGCGATCTTCGATCGCCTGGTGCCGATCCTGCGCGCACTCGACCCGGCCAAGCTCTCGACCCTGCTCGGCTCGTTGGCCGACGCGCTCGACGGGCGTGGCGCCGAGCTGGGGCAGACCTTCGTCACCTCGCGGGCCTTCTTCGACCGGCTCGACCCATCGCTCGACGCGCTGGTCACGGACTTCCGCGACCTGGCCACCACCGCCGACATCTACGCCGAGGCGGTGCCGGCGTTGCTCGGCATCCTCGACGACAGCGCCGCGATCGCCCGCCAGAACCTCGTTCCGCGCGAGCAGGATCTCGCTGCCTTCTTGGCTTCGGTCACCGACAACGCGGGCCGGACCGAGGAGGTGCTGCGTGAGAACCAACGCTCGATCGTGAGTCTCAACCGCCGATCGCGGCCGGTGCTCGAACTCCTCGACACCTACGCGACGGCCGTGCCTTGCCTGCTCGAGGCGATCCGGGTGGGCAACGAGGTGCTGAACCGCACCTCGGGCGCGCGGGGGCCGGTGATCGGGCTCTCCATCGACATGTTCGTCGAGCGCCAGGAGTACACGCTCGAGGATCTGCCGAGCAACCCTCGCTCGGACGCCAACAACGCCAACCTGCCGAGCTTCGTGCCCGACTGGGACCCGCACTGCCCGCAGTTGCCAGAGCGCTTCAACGACGTGAAGCCGGTGCCGCCGTACTCCCAGCAGCCCTACTCGCAGACCGTGCCGCCCAACGACGAGGTGGGCAACTCCGGCTTGGGCACGAGCTCGAACGCGGAGATTCCTGACTACGCGGGTCTGCTCATGCTTCCGATGCTCGCTGCCGGCGAGGTGCGAGTGCGATGAGCGAACGCATCCCGAGCTCGCTCAACGAGCGCAGCCGTATCCCCACATCGGCCTACAAGATGGCGATCTTCACGGTCATCACGGTGCTGCTGATCGGGCTTCTGGCCACACTGATCGGCAACATCTCCTTTGTCGAACGGCGCAGCTACTTCGGCACCTTCACCGACGCCACCGGGGTGCTGAAGGGCGACCGGGTGCGGCTGTCCGGCGTCGAGGTGGGCACCGTGCAGGGCGTCGAGATGACGCCCGCTCCCGACGGACGACGACACGCGCTCGTCGAGTTCACCGTCGACGAAGACGTGCCGCTCTACCGCGACGTTCGGCTCGAGCTGCGCTTCGAGAACATCGTCGGGCAGCGCTACCTCGCGATCGAGGAACAGCCCCCCTCCGATCCGGCAGCAAGCGCCGACGTGCTCGAGCCGGGCGCGGTTGTGCCAGTGACCCAAACGTCACCCGCGCTGAGCCTGACCCAGCTGTTCAACGGCTTCCAGCCCCTCCTGCGCGCCCTCGACCCACAAGTGACCAACGACTTCTCCTTCCAGGTGGTGCGGGCCTTCCAGGGGGAGGCGCAGAGCTTCGCGGCCCTGCTGTCAGACACGGCATCGTTGACGACCGCGATCGCCGACAAGGATCAAGTGATCGGCGAGGTCGTCGGCAACCTCAACACGGTGCTCGCCACGGTGAGCGAGCGCGACGAGGAGCTCACCGACTTGATCGTGCGGTTCCGCGACCTGATGACCGGCCTCGCCGATGATCGCGACACGATCAGCGCCGCCCTGCCCGGCCTCGCGGGCCTGGTCGAGAGCACGGAGGGCTTCGTGCGCGAGGTCCGAGTGCCTCTGGCCGGCACCATCCGCGGCATCGGCCGCATCGCCCGCGTGCTCGGTGTCAACCGCGACGTGCTGGATGCCTCGTTGAAGGAGCTCCCACGCAAGATGCGCCTGCTCGCTCGCACCGGGTCGTACGGCTCGTACTTCAACTTCTACGTGTGCGGGGCCGAGGTCCGGCTGCACATCCTCGGCGGCGACCTGTATCTCGGGACGCCAGGAATCGGCGCGGCCGAGCGCGACAGCGTCTGCGCCAAGGCGGATGAGGTGCCATGAGTCGCTCACGAACCCCCTTCACCCAGCGAAGCCCGGTACCGATCGCCGTGATCGGGCTCGCCGCGATCGTCGGGCTGCTCGTGCTGGTCACCCAGTTCCAGAAGCTGCCGTTCATCGACGACAGCTCGACCTACGAGGCGGTGTTCACCGACGCCAGCGGCCTGGCCGCGGGTGAAGAGGTGCGCGTGGCCGGCATCAAGGTCGGAGTCGTGCAAGACATCACCCTCGAGCAAGACCAGGTAGTGGTGGAGTTCACGGTGTCCGGCGTCGAGCTGGGAGACGACACCGAGGCCGGAATCGAGGTCAAGAGCCTGCTCGGACAGCACTACCTGAGCGTGACCCCGATCGGGTCGGGCGCCCTGCCCGACGGGGCGCGGATCCCGCTCGAACGCACTGCCACCCCGCTCAACATCGTGCCGGCCTTCAACCGCTTGGCGAAGCAGACAGCCGCCACCGACACCGACCAGGTGGCCGACGCCTTCGATGCCCTCGCCGAGACGCTGTCGAGCACCGCGCCTGAGCTGCAGGGTGCCTTGACCGGGCTCTCGCGCATCTCGCGCTCGGTCACGACGCGCGACGACGAGATCGAGACCCTGTTCAGGCGCGCCGACGAAGTCACCGGCATCGTGGCCGAGCGCGACGTCGAGCTCGGTGAGCTGCTGACCGCATCTGACCAGGTGCTCGAAACTCTCGCCGAGCGCCGCCGCACCATCACCCGGATCATCGACGGGACCGTCGACCTGGCTCGCGAGCTCGAGGGGCTCGTCGACGACAACCGTGCTGCCCTCAAACCCGCACTCGACGACCTCGACCGGGTGCTTCAGGTGCTGCGCGCCAACGCAGACAACCTCGACGAGACGCTGGCCGTCACCGCCGTCTACGCCCGCGAGTTCACGAACGTCGGTGGCACCGGCCCCTGGTTCGACGCCAGCATCAAGCTGCCGCGCGGAGCTGCCCTCTGCAGCACCAACGACTCGACGGCTCCCTTGGGTGATCTGTTCGATCCGGTGCTGAGCGAGCTCAACCAGGCCGTCAACGACAGCGCCACGCCGTGCCTGCCCCTTGGGCCGGCAATAGCCTCTCGGCTCGCCGAGGGCCAGGTCCCGAGCGGGAAGGCACGCCGATGAGGCGCCCACGGATTGTGCCCCTGCTCGTGCTGCTCGCTCTCGTCGTCGCGGGCGGGGTGGTCGGGCTCAACCGCTCTGGTGACGACGGTCAGCGTCAACTGACCGTGATGTTCCCGAGCACGATCAGCCTCTACGAGGGCGCTCAGGTCAAGGTGCTCGGCGTACGGGTGGGCACGGTCGAGTCGATCACCGTCGAAGGAATGGCAGTGCGGGTCGAGATGACCTACGACCCCGACGTCGACCTGCCGGCCGACGTGCACGCGCTGGTGGTGCCGCCGTCGATCGTGGGCGACCGGTTCATCCAGCTCGCTCCGGCCTACAGCGGCGACGGCGCGGTGCTGGAGGACGGGGCCTCGCTCGGCCTCGACCGTTCAGGTGTGCCGCTGGAGCTCGACGACACCTATCGATCACTCGATCAGGTCGCGACGTCGCTCGGGCCGGAAGGCGCCAACGCCGACGGAGCGTTGTCGCGCATGATCAGCGCCGGCGCCGACAACTTGCGTGGGCGAGGCCAGCTCTTCAACACCACGATCCGCGAGCTGGCCGGAGCCATCGGCACCCTCGCCGCCAGCTCGGACGACATCGCCGGTACCACGACCAACCTCGCCCGCTTCAACCGCGAGCTGGCAGGCAAGGACGAGACGATTCGTCGCCTGGTGACCAACCTGGTGCTGGTGAGCACGGTGCTCAACGGTCAGCGCGACCAGCTCGGTGCCGCCGTCACCACCCTCGACCGGGCGCTGGGCAAGGTCGCGTCGTTCGCTCGTGAGAACCGACGTAGCCTCGGCAGCGCGCTGTCAGGGCTGACCCGCGTCTCCGAGGTGCTCGGGGGCCGCGTCAACGAGCTGATCGAGATCACCGACCTGGGCCCGGTGGGCCTGACCAGCCTCGGCAAGACCTACGTGCCGGGCAACTGGGATCCGACCAACCCCGGTGCTTCCTCGCCTGATGGCCGTACGGGATCGCAGCTGTTGCACTCGGTGGCCCTCAACGACTTCGACGCACAGCTCGGGTACACCATGACCGCGGTCTGCTCGCGGTTGCCAGCCGAAGCCAGGGCCCAGCTCGCGGCGTTCTGCGGGGCGCTCGAGGAAGCTGGCGGTGACCTGGGCGCGGTGCTGCTCGAGATCACCGGCAACACGCCGACCAACGAAGAGGGGCAACCGCGATGAGGCGCCTCCTGCCCGGACTTCTCGTCGCGCCGCTCGCGCTGGTCGGCTGTGGCTACGACGGCGCTTCCAGCCTCCCGCTGCCCGGCGCCGCGGGGCGAGGCGGTTACGAGATCAGCATGGTCTTCGACGACGTCACCAACCTGGTCACCCGGGAGACCTGTCGCGC
>JBAUWM010000427.1:0-1913 GCA_049583775.1 Nocardioides sp. | reverse complement strand
GAGCTGCGTCGTCCGGCAGCTGACCCCACCGTCACCCTCGACCTGGCCGAGCTCACACCGGCCCAGGCGCGTCACGATGCCTTGCGCCACGCCGTCGAAGCCGCTCGCGTCGCGAGCGACACCTGGTTGGTCATCCCGGCCCACGAGAACGACGCCCCCACGCTGGTGCTGCCGATGACCTCGCGCGACGGATTCCTCGACGCGCTGATCGGTGGTGAGGTGCCGAGCCACCTCTCGTTGCGCGACCCTGCCGAGAACGGCTGGCACGAGCGCCGCGCTCCGGTTGCGGCGCTGGCCGCCGAGCTACGGCGAGGCATGACGTCGGTGGTGCACCTCGAGCCGTGGCCCACGGTCGCTGGGGCCGAGACCGTCGTCGGTCAGCGCTGCGGGGTCGAGATCCAGTTCTGGGAGACCTCGCCCGCTGGTGACCTGGTGGCCCCCCGACGCAACGCGTACGCCGACCGGATCGCCCCGGGGCTCGAGACGGTCGACGTGGAGATCGATGGTGTGCCCGTGCGGTCGCTGCCGCTGATGGTGGCCCCCAGCGTCACCGAGTGCCGCTTTCCGGTCGACGTCGTCTACACCTGGGTCGACGGCAGCGATGCTGCGTGGGACGACGCCCGTCAGGCGCGTCTGGCCGCGGTCACTGGCACAGCGCAGACCCGCGAGTCGAGTGGCCGCGCGCGATTCCTCGACCGAGGCGAGCTGCGCTACTCCTTCCGGAGCATCCACCTCTTCGCGCCCTGGGTGCGACGCATCCATCTCGTGACGGCCGGGCAGGTGCCCGGGTGGCTCGACGTCGGTCACCCGATGATCAACCTCGTCGACCACCGCGACATCCTGCCGGCCGACGCGCTGCCGACGTTCAACTCGCACGCCATCGAGGCGGCCCTGCACCGCATCGACGGGCTGGCCGAGCACTTCGTCTACTTCAACGACGACTTCCTGCTCGGCCGGCCGATCCGGCCCGAGACGCTCTTCAGCCCGGCCGGCCTCACCTCGGTGTTCTTCTCGGCCCAGACGGTGGGGCTCACCGACGCGCCCGACGCGGCACCCTTCCTGAAGGCCGCCTGGAACAACCGCAACCTGCTGCAGGACGCGTTCGGCGCAGTCACCACGAGCAACCTCGCCCACGCGCCCTACGCCCACCGGGTTTCCGTGCTCGAGGCTTTGCACGAGCGGTTCGCCGACCGGCTGAGTGCCACCGAGCGTGCGCCGTTCCGTAGTGACGCCGACGTCTCGACGCTGAGCTCGCTGGCGCAGCACTTCGGGTTGCTCACTGGCACCGCCTACGTGGGCGACCTCGAGAGCCACGGGCTGGGCTACGTGAACATCAGCAACGCCGACATCGAATGGCAGCTCTCCAGATTGATGGATCGCAACCAGGACTTCATCTGTCTGGGCGACCACCACGACCACGCGCTGCGCCAGGAGAAGCTGGACGCGGTGCTGCACGAGTTCTTCACGTCGTACTTCCCCGTGCCCGCCCCCTGGGAAGCGTGATGGCACTCTTCTCCCGGTCGGCGTCGTCGGCCGAGGCGGTCTACGCCCGCAGCATCGACGGCGAGCACCTGTGGCTCGCCGTGCGTGGCGAGGGCCCCCTCGTGCTGCGTGGTGGTGGGCGCGAGATCGAGGTGCCGCACGAGGTCGACGGCGACCTGCTCGTCGCGGTTTTCCCACTGACCGCCGCTCTTTCCGACCTTGAAGGCGACCTCGAGCTCCGGCTGCTCGCTGGACGCCGCGCCGCCGCCGTGGGCGCTCCGCCACCCACCTCCCCCGGCCCCGGTCTCGAGACACCTGCAAGTAGCGATGGTCGTTGGCAGCTGCACGTCACTTCGGACGATGGCGAGGTCGTCGTCCGTCGCTCCCGACGAGACGTCGCCGCAGCAGCGATCGCCTTCCGGGTCTCCGAC
>JBAUWM010000426.1:0-2356 GCA_049583775.1 Nocardioides sp. | reverse complement strand
GGCGAGCATCCGCAGTACCGCGTCGGCGTCGGCTCGGGCGCGCGGCAAGTCGCAGGAGGCATTGACCGGCCCGGCAACCGCGATGGTGAGGTCGCTGGCCCCACGTCGGCCGGCGACGTTGTCGGCGAACTTCGTAGCGGTGGCGAGTGCTCGTTCGCGGGCAGAGCCGGCGCCGCTGGCCGGGAGCACGGCGTACACGACACCATCGACGGGAGCGACTACGCATGAGGGGTGGACCGAGGAGAGGTGCAGTCGTAGGGAAGCGCTGAGGCGTTGCAGCTCGAGTGCCGCGTTCTCGTGGTGACCACTGGTGTCGCTCGGGGCGAGCGCGAGGACGCTGATGCCACCGGTGGTTGCGAGTGCCTCCAGCCCGGTGCCGGCGCTGTCACCAGCGAGGATCCGGGCTAGTCGATCAGACTGATCACGTAGTTGGTCATCGGCGTCGAGGCGTTTACGCAGGAAGCACCGTGCTGCTACGTGCGACCACTCGCGCAGCTCACGACGTTGACGGGGTGTCAGGTCAGTCGCGGTGGCTACCCAGATCGCGCCGAAGGTCTGCTCGTCACCGCGGATCCGGTGTGCCGCTCGCCCGAGACTGTGGCGTGGGCGCGGGGGAACGAATTCCGTGGAGTCGCGCGAGTAGAGACGGGTGAGGACCCCTTCGGAGCGAAGTAGTTGCCCCTCGTGGTCGGGGACCCTGCGTCCGAGGATCGACGCGGTCCGGGACGGGTCCTCGATGTCGCAGTGGTCACTGAACGCCAACACGTTGAGCTCGACGTCCTCGATCGTTACCGGCGCCCCCAGTGCTCGAGCTACCAGGTCGCACAACCCCACCAGGTCAGGTTCATCGCCAGGTCGTTCGACCCGCGACCACGACGACGGGATAAGCCGGAGCGTCGCGGCACTCTCCACGGGGGCTTTAGTCGCCGTTGAACCCCGCAGGGGACTAACCGTCACTGGCTACGACCCCCTGACTGGCATCTCATGACGCAGCCTGCGACGCGGCTACACCGATGGTGGTGTCGCCCTGGCCGTAGTACGCGATCCATCGACTCCCGAAGTGCACGAGCCCCTCGACGAAGGTGACGTTGGGCACCAATCCCGTCTTCTCCTCGACAGTCTCAGGTCGCAACCATGGCTCGTCAGACCGCTCGATGATCTGGCGCGGGTTGTCGAGCGCAAAGGAGATCTGGCCGCAGCGGTAGTCGACTAGTCCCTTCTCCCTCGAGATGAAGCGAGCGCCGTTGAGGAGCATCACAAGCTGGTCGTCCACGACGACCGGCGGCGCTCCGACCTCAACCAGATCGGCGTCCCACGTGCCTGGTCGCCCTTCTATCAACGGTGCCTCGGCGACCGTCCACGTCAGTAGGTCGGATGACGACGCGTGGTAGATCGCGCCCTCACCCACGTACATGTGCCAGAGGTCGCCGACGGGAACGGGCACGATGCCTCCGGCCTTGTTCCAAGGTCGGGTGCTCCGGAGTGGCTGGGCCCACTCCACCGTCCTCCACGTGTCGAGGTCAGGGAATAGGGGGCCGTGCTTGGTCCAGTTGCGAAGGTCGGTCGAGGTCGCGAGGCAGAGCAGCGCGCACTGTCCGTCGAAGCCGGTGTAGGTCAGGTAGTAGACGTCGTCAATGCAGGTGAGTCGCGGGTCCTCGCAGCCACCCGTCTCGTACGGCTCGGTCGGTTCGATGACCGGTTCGCGCTCGGTGGCGAAATGGAATCCGTCATCGCTGGTGGCGAACCCAATGCGCGACACTCGGTCGGACGCATGGGCCCGGTACAGGAGCGCAACGTGGTCTTCGTGCACGACGGCCGCGGGGTTGTAGACCGATGCACTCTGCCAGCCGTCACCCGAGGGGCGCACGGCCGGGTTCCCCGACCAAGGGGTGAGGTCGTCGATCACGAGAACGGCACCGGGTTGCCGTCGTAGACGAAGCGGCTCGACGCCTGGTCCCAACGCAGGGGCCGGTACTGACTCGGAGCCCACAGCTTCGAAGGTCCGAACGCCGCACGGTACGTGGAGCCAGTGGACGATCTCGATCCGAGGTCGCGCAACCCGTCGCGCAGGGTGGTCCCGGTGATGTCGGTCCCTCCGTAGCCCTTCGCCGCGGTCTGGAGCATGAGCAGCGAGGCACACAGTCGCTGGGAGATGTTGAAGTTGGTCAGGCTCGTCCGGGCCGCGGGTAGGTTTTTGTTGATCGTGCGGCAGGTGGCGAAGACCGGGTCGGAGTGCAGGCCGGGGTTCTTGAGGAGGTCGACGTCCTGGGTGGGCACGGTGCCGAGAACGAGGGCTCCATCCAGCTGGTCATTCTTCTCGGCGGCCGGGGCACTCGATGGCCCGTCGTTGCTGGTG
>JBAUWM010000425.1:0-9197 GCA_049583775.1 Nocardioides sp. | reverse complement strand
GAGATCAAGACCGCACTGCGGTCAGGGCGGGCGATGCGTCGGCCGAACAAGCACGGCCGAGTCACCGGCCAGGGACAGATCCCGGACATGATCTCGATCCACGACCGGCCACCGGTCAACGATCCCGAAACCGGGCACCGGATCCCGGGACACTGGGAAGGCGATCTGATCATCGGGAAAGCCAACGCCTCAGCCATCGGGACCGTGGTCGAACGAGCCACCGGCTACCTGCTGTTGCTGCACCTGCCACACGGACGCGGGGTCGAGCACGTCACCGCAGCCCTGACCCAACGCCTCCTCGAGCTCCCCGAATCGTTGCGGCGGTCGCTGACCTGGGACCAGGGCAAAGAGCTTTCCCAGCACGCCAAGGTCCACGTCGATGCCGGCATCGATATCTACTTCGCAGACCCCCACACGCCCTGGCACCGGCCCTCCAACGAGAACACCAACGGGCTGCTGCGACAGTACTTCCCCAAGGGCACCGATCTCTCGGTCCACAGCGCAGAGCACCTACGCTTCGTCGAGAACGAGATGAACGACCGGCCACGCAAACGGCTGGACTACCTCAAACCACAAGAACTCATGACCCAGCTCCTGCTGAACGTCTAGAAACCACGTGTTGCGCCCACGGCGCGAATCCGCCCCTGCCGGCAGGCGAAACTCGCCCCCTCAGCCGCTGTAGTCGGCCGACGCCTTCTTGGCCATGTCGAGGAACGACTGGCGCGAGGCGAGGTTCTCCTCGAGCTCCTTGACCAGCTTGTCGTTCCCGCCGGCGCGCGCCTTCTCGAGGTCGGCTTCAACCTTGGCGATGGCGACCTCGAGCTTGGTGACCATGTCGTCGGCACGGGCGGACTTCTCGGGGTCGGACTTGCGCCACACCTCGTCCTCGGCCGAGCGGATGGCCTGCTCGACGGCGCGGATCCGTCCCTCGAGCTCCTTCATGCGATCGCGCGGCACCTTGCCGGCTGCTTCCCACCGGTCTGCGATGTCGCGGAACGCCTTCTTGGCGGCCTCGATGTCGGTCACCGGCACGAGCTTCTCGGCGTCGACGAGGATCGCTTCCTTGACCACGGCGTTCTCGGCGAACTCGGCGTCAAGCGCAGCGTTGGCGGCGTCGCGAGCCCCGAAGAACGCATCTTGGGCGCCGCGGAATCGCTTCCAGAGGGCGTCGTCGACGTCCTTGGGTGCTGGACCGGCGGCCTTCCAGTCGCGCATCAGGTCGCGGTAGCGGCCTGCGGTGGGGCCCCAATCGGTGGAGGTGGCCAGCGCCTCGGCCTCCTTGGCGAGCCGCTCCTTGACCCCGCGCGCGCCCTCGCGCTTCTCGTCCTGCTCGGCGAAATGCGCCTTGCGACGGCGGGTGTAGGAGGTGCGGGCGCCGGAGAAGCGCTTCCACAGGGCGTCGTCGTCTGCCCGGTCGATGCGGGGGAGCACCTTCCACTGGTCGAGGAGGTCGCGCAGCCGCTGGGCGCCGTTGCGCCAGTCGTTGCCAGCCGCGATGGCCTCGGCCTCGCCGACCAGCTTTTCTTTCTGCAGCTTCGACTCGGCTGCCTTCTCTGCCTTCTCGAGGCGACGAGCATCGCGCAGGCGCGCAATCACCGGTCCGAGCGCGTCGAGTCGGCCGCTCAGCGACAACAGGTCACCGACAGCGTTCGCCTCGACCACCTGGGCGCGCACCGTCTTGACCGACTCGGCGGCTTCCTCGGGACTGAGCTTGGAGCCGTTGACCCGCTGCTCGAGCAGCTGCACCTCAAAGGCGAGGGCGTCGAAACGCTCGGTGAAGAACTTCAAGGCCTCCTCGGGCGTGCCGATCGGGTAGGAGCCCACGGCACGTTCGCCGTCGGGCGTCTTCACATACACGGTGCCGTCGTCTGCGACGCGACCCCATTCGCTGCTCGTCACTGCGGTTCCCTCTTCGTCGGTGCTGGCGCAGTCACACACTCTAGGGGAGATAACCGATGCGACTCGTCGCCTCCCACCTCGCTACCCTGCTGGGGTGTTGATCGCCGGCTTCCCCGCAGGTCCGTGGGGCACCAATTGCTACGTCGCAGCGACGGGTCCTGGGGCCGAGTGCGTCGTGATCGACCCGGGCAAGGACGCCGCCTCGGGTGTGGCCGACGTCGTGCGAGAGCACCGCCTCAAGCCCGTGGCCGTCCTGGTCACGCACGGGCACATTGACCACATGTGGTGCGTGGCGCCCGTGGCCGGCACCTACGACGCCACGGCCTGGATCCACCCCAACGACCGCCACCTGCTGGCCGACCCGATGCAGGGCATGTCGCGTGAGACCACCGCGATGCTGCTGGGCGGCAACTTCGAGTTCGCCGAGCCGGACGACGTGCAAGAGCTCGCCGACGCGCAGGTGCTCGAGCTCGCGGGGCTCCAGTTCGTGGTCGACCACACCCCGGGCCACACCGCGGGCTCGGTCACCTTCCGCACGCCCTACACAGAGAACGCCGACGTGTCGGAGGTGATGTTCTCCGGAGACCTGCTCTTCGCTGGGTCCATCGGTCGCACCGACCTGCCCGGGGGAGACCACCCCACGATGCTGCGCAGTCTGGCCAGCAAGGTCCTCACCCTGCCCGACGACATCGTGGTGCTTCCGGGTCACGGCGAGCAGACCTCGATCGGCCGTGAGCGTCAGGTGAACCCCTACCTGCTCGACCTGATCGGCGACGCCGCCGATGCGCCGGGCACCGCCCCGGTCACGCGAGGACTCTGACGGTGAACGCCAAGCCCAGCCCGCTCAGCGGGTTTCCTGAGCTGCTGCCCGCCCAGCGGTCGGTCGAGCGAGCGGTGATCGCGTCGCTGTCCGACACGTTTGAGCTGCATGGCTTCGCCAACATCGAGACGCGGGTGGTCGAACCAGTTGAGCGTCTTGCCAAGGGCGGCGAGGTCGACAAGGAGATCTACGTACTGCGGCGCCTGCAGGCCGCCGCCGGCGACGAGGACTCCGGGCTCGCCCTGCACTTCGACCTCACCGTGCCGTTCGCCCGCTACGTGCTCGAGCACTCGGGCAAGCTCGAATTTCCGTTCCGGCGCTTCCAGATCCAGCCCGCCTGGCGCGGGGAGCGGCCTCAGGTCGGGCGCTACCGCCAGTTCACCCAGGCCGACATCGACATCGTGGGCCAGGGCGAGCTCGCGTTCCACCACGACGTCGAGGTGATGCGGGTGATGGTCGAGGCGCTTGCTGCCTTGCCATTGCCGCCGGTGTCGTTCCAGTTCAACAACCGCAAGCTCATCCAAGGCTTCTATCGAGGCCTGGGCATCGACGACGTCACTGCCGCCATCAGGATCATCGACAAGCTCGACAAGCTTCCTCCGGAGGTGGTCGCCCAGCAGCTCGTCGAGGGCGCCGGCGCCACTGCTGAGCAGGCCGAGCTGTGCCTCAAGCTGGCCACGATCCGGGTACGCGACACCTCTTTCGTCGAGCAGGTCCAAGCCCTAGGCGTCACCGACGAGGTGCTCGAGACCGGCCTGGCCGAGTTGGCGGCCGTCATCGACGGCTGTCGCTCGGCCACCAGCGACCGCGTGAGCGTCGAGGCGAACCTTCGCATCGCTCGGGGCCTCGACTACTACACCGGCACCGTGGTGGAGATCTTCATGGCTGGCTACGAGCACCTCAAGTCGGTGGGTGGCGGCGGTCGGTACGACGCCTTGGCCGACGACGGCAAGAACGTCTACCCCGGCGTGGGCGTCTCGTTCGGTGTCTCGCGCACGATCGTGCCGCTGCTCGCCGATGGCGTGCTCAACGGCAGCAGGGCCGTACCCAGCGCCGTGCTGGTAGCCGTGAACGACGAGGAGTCGCGCCCGGCCAGTGAGGCGATCGCAGCGGCGCTACGCGCTCGACGAATTCCGACCGAGGTCGCGGCCAGCCCACAGAAGTTCGGCAAGCAGATCCGCTACGCCGAGCGTCGCGGCATCCCATTCGTCTGGTTCGCGGACGCCGATGGCGGAAACCAGGTCAAGGACATCCGCACCGGGGAGCAGGTGGACGCCGATCCGGCCGCCTGGAGCCCACCCATTCAGGACCTGCGACCGCAGGTTCTCAGCAAGGAGGGTTTCGAGACGCTCGCTGGCGCTCGCTCCTCAACCACCGGAGACGGCGTCGCTCGCTCCTCAACCACCGGAGACGGCGTCGCTCGCTCCACAACCACCGAAGACGGCGTCGCTCTCTAGAGCTCGCTCCCTGAAAGGTATTCAAGTGATCCGCACCCATGACGCCGGCGCCTTGCGCGCCGAGCACGTCGGTCAGACCGTCACCCTCGCTGGATGGGTCGGACGTCGGCGCGATCACGGCGGCGTGGCATTCCTCGACCTGCGCGAGTCCAGCGGGGTGGTCCAGGTGGTCGTCCGCGATGAAGAGGTCGCCCACAGCCTGCGCAGCGAGTACTGCCTCAAGATCGTGGGGGAGGTCGTTGCGCGCAAGGACGGCGCCGAGAACCCCAACCTGGCCACCGGTGCCATCGAGGTCGTCGCCACCGAGGTCTAGGTGCTGAACGCCTCCGCACCACTGCCCTTCCCGATCGACGAGACCGGCCACGCGGGAGGCGAGGTGGGTGAGGAGGCTCGCCTCAAGCACCGCTACCTCGACCTGCGTCGCCCCGGTCCCGCAGCCGCACTGCGCCTTCGCAGTCAGGTGAACAAGGCGGCCCGCGACGTGCTCGACGAGCACGGCTTCGTCGAGATCGAGACACCCACGCTGACCCGCAGCA
The DNA here is from genome assembly GCA_049583775.1 of Nocardioides sp. Taxonomy (GTDB): domain Bacteria; phylum Actinomycetota; class Actinomycetes; order Propionibacteriales; family Nocardioidaceae; genus Nocardioides. The sequence goes on along the minus strand of JBAUWM010000425.1, from coordinate 4,485 downwards.
CGCCCGAAGGCGCGCGCGACTTCCTGGTGCCTGCCCGCCTGCAGCCCGGTAGTTGGTACGCCCTGCCACAAAGCCCTCAGCTGTTCAAGCAACTGTTGATGGTCGCCGGCATGGAGCGGTACTACCAGATCGCCCGGTGCTACCGCGACGAAGACTTCCGCGCTGACCGCCAGCCGGAGTTCACCCAGCTCGACGTCGAGCTCAGCTTCGCAGACCAGGACGACGTCATCGCCTTGATGGAGAACGTGCTGGCTGCGATGTGGGCCCTGATCGACGTCGAGATCCCACGGCCGATCCCGCGGATGACCTACGCCGACGCGATGCGACGCTTCGGGTCCGACAAGCCCGACCTGCGGATGGGTCTCGAGCTGGTCGAGTGCACCGACTACTTCTCGAACACGCCCTTCCGGGTCTTCCAGTCGGAGTACGTGGGCGCGGTCGTGATGCCCGGTGGTGCTAGCCAGCCGCGCAAGCAGCTCGATGCCTGGCAGGAGTGGGCCAAGCAGCGGGGCGCGAAGGGGTTGGCCTACGTGCTGTTCGGCGAGGACGGCGAGCTTGGCGGTCCCGTCGCCAAGAACCTGTCCGAGGAGGAGAAGGCAGGCCTCGCCGCGCACGTGGGGGCCAAGGCAGGGGACTGTGCTTTCTTCGCTGCGGGTGGCGTCAAGGCGAGCCGTGCACTCCTCGGCGCCGCCCGCCTGGAGATCGGCCGCCGCGGTGGATTGATCGACGAGAGCTCATTCGCGTTCACCTGGGTGGTCGACGCACCGATGTTCGAGCCCAGCTCTGACGCCGTCGCCAGCGGCGACGTCGCGGTCGGCGGCGGTGCGTGGACCGCCGTGCACCACGCTTTCACCGGCCCCAAGCCGGAGTTCGCCGACACCTTTGACACCGACCCGGGCAGTGCGCTGGCCTTTGCCTACGACATCGTCTGCAACGGCAACGAGCTCGGCGGGGGATCGATCCGAATTCACCGCGAGGACGTGCAGAAGCGTGTGTTCGCGGTGATGGGTCTGTCTGAGGAGGAGGTCCAGGAAAAGTTCGGCTTCCTGCTCGACGCGTTCAAGTTCGGGGCCCCGCCGCACGGCGGGATCGCAGTGGGTATGGACCGGATTTGCGCCCTGCTCGCTGGCACAGACTCGATTCGCGACGTGATCGCTTTCCCGAAGTCCGGTGGCGGCTTCGACCCACTCACCGAGGCGCCGGCCCCCATCACCGACTTGCAACGCAAGGAAGCAGGCGTTGACGCCCCGGCAGCGAAGGATCTTGCGCCGAACGCCTGATTGGGCGGACTTAAAACCCCTTGACGTCGAAATCGGATCGTTACCGTTACGTACCCTCCGCTGAGTCCGGGGTCACATAGAGTCCCTGACGGCGCTGCAGCGCGCCGGGGGCCAGGTGGCGCCCCGGTCGGTGACGAAGGACCGTGGTGTCGGTCCACGAGGTGAGCATGTCGAGCCAGCTGAGTGCCGATGTCGTCGAGGGGTTCGCAGATGGTGAAAACCCCGACGACCCGGAGTCGACCAAGGAGCTCGCCGGTCGTTCACCGACTCAGATCGCCTTCGAGCGGTTGCGCAAGGACAAGCTCGCGGTGGTGTGCACCATCATCATCGCGCTGCTGATCGCCGCGGCACTGCTTGCGCCGTTCATCAACAGCGCACTGGGCATCTACGCCGACCTCGAGAGCCCCGACGCCCCGCGCCCGAGCGACGTGCTCGAGGGCGACGGCCTTCCGGCCATCGGCCCGCCGTTCTACCCGTTCACGTGGGACCACCCGATCGGCGTGGCTCCGAGCACGGGTTACGACAACCTGGCGCTGCTCCTTCTGGGCCTGCGCACGTCGCTGCTGGTCGCTGCCGCCGCGACTCTCGTGTCGACCATCATCGGCGTGACGCTGGGCCTCGTCGCCGGCTACGCCCGTGGCTGGGTCGATTCCGCGCTCTCGTTCTTCATCGACTTCTTCCTGTCGTTCCCGTTCATCCTGGGTGCCCTCGCATTGGCGCCGATCGTGACCACTCGCTTCGGCGGCGACTCCGACTCACTGAAGCGCGCCGAGCTGATCTCGGTCATCGGCGTGCTGGTGGTCTTCGGCTGGATGGGGCTGGCCCGGCTGATCCGCGGCCAAGTGCTCTCGTTGCGTGAGCGCGAGTTCATCCAGGCCGCTCGGGTCATCGGCGTTCCGACTCGATCAATCCTCTTCAAAGAGCTGTTGCCCAACCTCGTGGCGCCCATCGTGGTGGCGGTTTCGCTGTCGCTTCCGGGGTACGTCGCCGCTGAGGCCGGGCTGTCGTACCTGGGCATCGGTCTGACCGAGACGCCGTCGTTGGGCCGCACCATCAACAAGGCTGTCGATTTCTACGAGGTCTACCCGCTCTATCTCTGGGTGCCCGTGGGTCTGGTCATGGTGCTGGTGATTGCTCTGAACCTCGTCGGCGACTCCGTGCGAGACGCCTTCGACCCCAAGACTCGCCGATGATCGACCCCAGACATCGGGAGACACACAAGATGAAAAGAGAAGGGTGGGCTGACGATGCGGTTGCGTAAACCGATCATCGCTGCCGCCGTGGTGAGCAGCTTCGTGCTCGCCGCGTGTGGTGGAAGCGACAACGGAGGCAGTGGCGGTAACGACGGAGACGTCGACACCGACAACCTGGCCAACACCGGCCGTGCACAGGACCCGACCCGCGAGGGCCCGGTCACCATTGAAGGAGCCACCGAGGGTGGCACCGTCAAGGTGATCTCCTACGCCGGTCTGAACACGATGGACCCGACCGAGGCGTACTACCAGAACACCTCCTCGATCCTCACCGGTCTGGTCACGCGCTCGCTGACGCAGTACGTCTACGACGCCGATCAGAACTCGATGGTGCTGGTGCCCGACCTGGCCACCGACCTGGGTACGCCCAACGAGGACTTCACCGAGTGGACCTTCACCATTCGTGAGGGCATCACCTACGACGACGGCACCCCGGTCAAGCCTGAGGACTTCGCCTTCGCGGCGGCCCGTTCCTTCGACCGCACCCAGTTCCCCGAGGGCCCGGCGTTCTCCAACGACTACTTCCTCGGCGGCGACACCTACCAGGGTCCCTACACCGACCCGAACGGCACCTTCGAGGCAGTCGAGATCGACGGCCAGACCCTCACCTACAAGATGGCAACGCCGTTCCCGGACATGCCCTACTGGGGCTCCTTCGCGGCCCTTGGTCCGATCCCGATCGGCGCCAAGTCGGACCCGGAGAAGTACCGCCTGCGTCCGCTCGCCACCGGCCCGTACATGTTTGACCAGTACACCCCGGAGAAGACGCTCACCCTGGTGCGCAACCCCGAGTGGGACGCCGACACCGACCCCGGTCGCACCGCCTACCCGGAGTCCTACGAGTTCGACCTGCAGGTGCCGACCGCCAAGGTCGACCAGCTGCTCTTGGCTGACAGCGGTGACGCTCAGACCACGTTGACCTACGACAACGTCCAGGCTTCGAACTACCGGAAGTTCCAGGAGACCGACCGGGTCATCACCGGCGGCTTCCCGCTGACCTCCTACTGGGCGCCTGACTACCGCAAGATCACCGACATCCGCATCCGCCAGGCCATCGCGTGGGCTTACCCCTACGACGACGTCGACCTGGCCGGTGGCTACATCGACGGCGTGACGTCGGTCCCCGCGAGCGGTCTGCTGCCTCCGGGCACGGCGGGTCGCGTGGAGTTCAACCCGATCGCCGACCACGAGCCGGGCACCACTGACACAGACATGGCGAAGGCGCTGCTCGAGGAGGCCGGCGAGCTCGGCTACGAGATCAAGTTCCCGTATAACAAGGACGACGAGAACTCGGTCGCGGTCAAGGACGCCATCGAGGCGTCCCTGAAGGAGGCCGGCTTCAGCCCGAAGCCGGTGCCCACCACGGTCGCCGACGCCTCGACGCTGCGCGCCGACCCCGACGCCGACCTGAACGTTCGTTCGGCCGGCTGGATCGCCGACTGGCCGTCGGGTGCCTCGTGGTTCCCGCCGCTCATCCAGAGCACGAACCTCGAGGCCGAGGGCCTGGGCTCGAACTACGCGGTGTTCAACGAGCCCGAGGTCGACGCCCGGATCAAGGAGATCCTCTCGCTGCCCGTCGACGAGCAGGCCGCTGCCTGGGGCGAGCTCGACGAGACCGTGATGACCGACTACCTGCCCGTCATCCCGATCCGCTACGGCGGTGTCGCGCAGGCCTACGGTTCGAAGATCAACGGTCACTTCATCGACAACACGATCGGCATGCCGACGTGGAAGAACATCTGGGTCTCCCAGTAGTTCCTGTGTGACAGCCGGGGCGGGGTCGGTTCTGCCGGCCCCGCCACCGGCTGCTCTGCTCGACACGTCGCTCATCTGTAGGGAAAGGACCGCGCCATGGTCGGGTTCGTGGTACGACGGCTGCTGTCGTCGTTCCTGGTCATCATCCTCGCGTCATTCGTGGTCTTCGCGATCTTCTACCTCGGCCCGAGCAACCC
>JBAUWM010000424.1:0-3651 GCA_049583775.1 Nocardioides sp. | reverse complement strand
GGTGAAATCGACGCGCGCGCCCGTGTCGCCGGGGTACCAGACGCTCGACCGGCCATCGCTGAACCTGAACCCGAGGGCCGGCACGCCTCGCCCGCGCTCGAACTTGCTGCGCGACCCGCTGTGCTGGGCGCGGAGCACCTGGACGTCGACCCCGGCCAGGGCGAGCGTGTCCCCCGGCACTACCTCGACCAGAGAGTGCCGCGCCAGCCCTTTCACCACGCGGGTCGCACCCCGCGGCACGACGATCGGGACATCGGCCGGAAACCCCGCCAGCGACGGCAGGTGCAGATGGTCGTGGTGCAGGTGCGACACAAGCACGAGGTCGGCGTGCGCGGCCTCTGACGGAGGGGACGGGGCGTGCCGGCGCAGGTGGTAGAGCCGGTCGGTGAGGAGCGGGTCAGTGGCGACGGTCGCGGAGCCCAGCTCGATCGACATCGAGGAGTGCCCCCACCACGTGACGGCCGCCGCCGACATCAGCCGCGCCCCACCGCGTAGCCCGTCAGGGTTGCCGAAGCGGGCGCTAGCTCAGCCCACGGCGAGGTCACGGCGAAGATGGCGGTGGCGCTGGTGGGGTACGTGCCGCTCAGGAGCTCGGTCATCGCGGTCGCGTCGCCGTCGCCGTCGTCGAGCAGTTGCGCGAGATAGGCCATGGTCGGGTTGTGCCCCACCACGACCAGGGTGCTGACGCTTTCGTCGACGAACCGGATCAGGTCCAGGGCGCTGTCGGTGTCTGCCGAGTACAGGCTGCGGTCGAGGTCGAGATCGAAGTTGGCGCCGAGCTTCCAACCGGCTCCTGCGAGCACGTGCTGCCACGTTTCCGTCGTGCGCAGCGCAGCCGACACGAGGGCAGCGTCGGGCGTCACGCCCTGCTCGGCGAGCCATCGGCCAGCGGCGGTCGCATCGCGGTGACCGCGGGCAGCCAACGGCCGCTCGAAGTCGGATGGACCGACCTGCTCGGCCTTCGCGTGCCGCATCACGACCAGGGTGTGCGGGGCCTGATCTGCCATGGGGGCACCCTATGGTGTCTGCATGTCACCGGGACCTCTCATGATCATCGGCGGCGCTGAGGACAAGCTGAGCAAGCGCACGATCCTCAAGGAGTTCGTCGCCACCGCTGGGGGCGCCGAAGCCCGAATCGCGGTGATTCCGACGGCCTCGTCACTGGGCCCCGAGGTGGTCGAGGTCTACGACGCACTGTTCCGCCGTGAAGGGGCCGGCGAGGTCGTCGCCGTCCGGCCGGAGTCACGCGACGAGGCCCACGACCCCGACCTGGTGAAGCAGCTCGGTGAGGCCACCGGCATCTTCATGACCGGCGGCAACCAGCTCAAGCTCTCCGCGATCGTGTGTGGAACGCCTGTGGGCGATGCGATCCTCGCGGCCCATCGTTCAGGCGTCATCGTGGCCGGCACGTCGGCCGGAGCCAGCATCCAGTCCAGTCACATGGTCGCCTTCGGTGGGCCCGGGTCGACCCCGAAGCAGCGGATGACACAAGTGGCAGCCGGCCTCGGTCTGCTCCAGTCGTCGGTGATCGACCAGCACTTCGACCAGCGCAACCGCTACGGTCGATTGTTGATGATCGTGGCCCAGTCACCGCAGCTACTCGGGATCGGCGTGGACGAGGACACCGCGGCTGTCGTGGAGCACGTCACGGACGCCGACGGCACTGCCCGCGAGGTACTCCGAGTGGTCGGTCGCGGAGCCGTGACGATCTTTGACCCAGCCCAGATCACCACCAACGCTTTCGAGGCGAAACGCTCGACACCGATCTTGGCCAGTGGAGTGGTGCTGCACGTGCTCCCCGCCGGGGCTCGTTTCAGCCTCACCGATCGTGCCTTGATCCCCCAGGAGGGTGTGCTGGACCCGGCGGAGGCAACCGAGATGACTGAAGCTGGCCGCGATCTTCGAGCGCTGGCACGCGACATCGCGGCTGGCGACGCCTCGCCTTCGACGTTGCGTCGCCGCCTCGCGGGCAAGCGAAGGAAGAGCGACCAGGAAGGAGAACAGGCATGACCGAGCGACTCACCCCGGACCTGTCCATCGTGGAGACCCGGGTGTACCGCGGTGCCAACGTCTGGTCGTACGACAAGGCCATCCACCTCGTGGTCGACCTCGGGTCGCTCGAGGAGTACCCGACCAACACGATTCCGGGCTTCACCGAGAACCTGCTGGTGATGCTGCCCGGTCTGCGCGAGCACTCGTGCTCACGGGGCAAGCGTGGTGGCTTCGTCGAACGCCTCAACGAGGGCACCTGGCTCGGCCACGTCGCTGAGCACTGCGCGCTGGCGCTGCAGCAGGTGGTCGGTCACGACATCCGGCGCGGCAAGACCCGCGGAGTGAAGGGCTCAAAAGGCCTCTACAACGTGGTGTTCGGCTACATCGACGAGCAGGTCGGCCTGGCGGCCGCTCGTCTCGCGGTCCGCCTGGTCAACCACCTCGTTGAGGCCGACCCGGCCTTCGACTGGGACACCGAGCTCGAGGACTTCATCAAGCGTGCCCAGCGCACCGCGTTCGGTCCGTCGACCCAGGCCATCTTGGACGAGGCGGTCTCGCGCGACATTCCCTGGATCCGGCTCAACCAGTACTCCCTCGTGCAGCTCGGTCAGGGAGTTCACGCCAAACGCATCCGCGCGACGATGACGTCGGCGACGTCGGCCATCGCTGTCGACATCGCCTCCGACAAGGACCTCACCACCCGCTTGCTCGGCGCCGCCGGGCTTCCGGTGCCCAAGCAGGAGACGGTGCGCAGCGAGGACGCCGCCGTGCGCGCGGCTGAGCGGATCGGCTACCCGGTCGTCGTGAAGCCTCTCGACGGCAACCACGGGCGCGGGGTGTGCCTCGATCTGCAGAACGAGGACGACGTGCGCGGCGCGTTCCCGGTAGCCAAGGAGCAGTCACGCCGAGGCGTGATCGTGGTGGAGTCGCTGATCATCGGCAAGGACTATCGCTGCCTCATCATCGACGGCAAGGTCGCGGCGATCGCCGAGCGGGTGCCCGCGTCGGTCACCGGCGATGGCACCTCCACCGTTGAGCAGCTCGTCGACACCGCTAACGCCGATCCCCGTCGTGGGGTGGGGCACGAGAAGGTGCTCACTCGCATCAAGGTCGACGAGGCGGCGGTCGAGCTGGTGCGCGAGCAGGGCATGGCGATGACCGATGTGCCACCCGAGGGTCAGATGGTCAAGCTGGCGCTGACCGGCAACATGTCGACCGGCGGCATCTCGATTGACCGCACCTTTGAGGCCCACCCCGAGAACGTCGAGATCGCCGAAGAAGCCGCTCGAATGGTCGGTCTCGACATCGCGGGCATCGACTTCATCTGCCCCGACATCACCGAGCCGGTGCGCGAGACGGGTGGTGCGATCTGCGAGATCAACGCAGCGCCCGGGTTCCGCATGCACACACACCCGACCATCGGCGAGCCGCAGTTCATCGCCAAGCCCGTGGTCGACATGCTGTTCCCGCCGGGGGCCACCTCGCGGATCCCGATCGTGGCCGTCACCGGCACCAACGGCAAGACCACGACGTCGCGGATGATCAGCCACATCTTCAAGGGCATGGGCCGCAAGGTCGGCATGACATCGACCGACGGCGTCGTCATCGACGAGCGACTGCTGATCCGCTCAGACGCCTCTGGCCCGCGGTCGGCTCGCA
>JBAUWM010000423.1:0-14801 GCA_049583775.1 Nocardioides sp. | reverse complement strand
CAGCCTGCTCGACCACCGGGGACGACGGCGTCGCTGGTTCCTCGCTCAGCCTGCTCGACCACCGGGGACGACGGCGTCGCTCGTTCCTCGCTCAGCCTGCTCGACCACCGGGGACGACGGCGTCGCTCGTCCCTCGCTCAGCCTGCTCGACCACCGGGGGACGACCGTGCGTCAGCCTGTGTAGGGCTTGGCGTTGAGGATCTGCACGGTCTGCTCGCGGCCGTTGACCTCGTAGGTGACGGTCTCCCCGGCCTTGTGGCCGAGGATTGCGGCGCCCATCGGCGATTGCGGTGAGAAGACGGTGAGCCCCTCGACGGTGTCTTCCATCTCGCGGGCTGCCAGCAGGAACGACTCGGCCTCGTCGTCGTCGTCACCCTTGAACTTGTAGGTCACGACCATGCCGGGCTCGACGACGCCGTCGTCGGGTGGCGTCTCGCCGATCTCGGCGCGCCGCAGCATGTCTTCCAGCTGACGGATCCGGCCCTCGAGCTTGCCCTGCTCCTCGCGAGCCGCGTGGTAGCCGCCGTTCTCCTTCAGGTCGCCCTCGTCGCGGGCCTCACTGATGCGGGCGATGACTTCTTGTCGCACGGGGCCCTTGAGGTTCTCCAACTCAGCCTGAAGCTTGTCGAAGGCGTCTTGGGTCACCCAGAAGGTGCCCTGCTCGGTGGACTGGGTCATGGGTACTCCTGAATACGTCGTGCGGTTGGTCCTGCGATGGGGTGCTGAACGAGGTCTGGCCGTTCGTCCCTGGCGTTGCGGTCGATCTCAGCGCCCAGCGAGCGCAGGTGTGCGGACGGCCGAAACATCGACCCTAGCAACAACGGGTTCAGCGGGGTCGAGATTGCCCCGGGGCGGTGCAGCCGACGAGCTCTACGGAGGTGGCACGGCGCTCGGTGCTGACGTCGTGCTCGACGCGCCCGCGGGCGTCCGGCTCGGGGGTGAACACTGCGCGTCCCACCAGCATGTGGTCGTCGGCGTAGGCCTTGAGCTCGCACGTGGCCTCGACGTCGGCGTCGCTGAGCTCGATCACGAACGCTGCCGTGGCCGTGGTGTCGTCAATGACGTCGAAAGTGAGCTCTCCCGAGGCGACTGCGGGGGTGGCCTGCTCGATGGTCGTCCAGGCGAGCCAGCCCCCGAAGGCCAGTGCCAACACGACGATCGCGCTGAGCATTGCTGGACGTCGCCACGGCGCGGGCGTGCCGTACCGGTCGGCCAAGGTGTCCTGCGAGCTCACCCCCTCATCCTCACACCTACGATGGTGGACATGCCGCACGACCCTGGACCGCTGGCGGGCTACCGCCTGATGCACGTGCACGCTCACCCCGACGACGAGTCGAGCAAGGGCGCGGCCTCCACGGCCAAGTACGTCGCTGCCGGGGTCGACGTCCACGTCGTCACCTGTACCGGCGGGGAGCGGGGCTCGATCTTGAATCCGAAGATGGATCGCCCCGACGTGCTCGCGAACATCACCGAGATCCGACGTCAGGAGATGGAGCGAGCCCGCGACATCCTCGGCGTGCGCCAAGACTGGCTCGGCTTCGTCGACTCCGGGTGGCCCGACGGCGATCCCAAGCCCCCGCTGCCCGAAGATTGCTTCGCAATGGTGCCGCTCGAGGAGGCCGCAGCCCCTCTCGTGCGGCTCATCCGCGAGTTTCGCCCGCACGTGCTCACCACCTACGACGAGCGCGGCGGCTACCCGCACCCCGACCACATCAAGTGCCACGAGGTGAGCGTCGAGGCGTTCGCCGCAGCGGCCGACCCGGAGCGCTACCCCGAGCTGGGGGAGCCGTGGCAGGTCAGCAAGCTCTACTTCCACCACTCGTTCAACCGCGAGCGGATGCAGCGCATCCACGACGCCATGGTCGCCCATGGGCTCGAGTCGCCGTGGGAAGAGCGGCTCAAGGACTGGACGCCCGAGCCCGACTGGGACGCCCGCGTCACGACCAAGGTGCCCTGCGCCGAATACTTCGGGGTGCGCGACCAAGCGCTCCTCGCCCACGCCACCCAGATCGATCCCGACGGCTTCTGGTTCGCCATCCCGCGCGAGCTGCAGACCGAGGTCTGGCCCACCGAAGACTTCGAGCTGGTCACCTCGTTCGTCGATTCACCGCTGCCGGAGGACGACCTCTTCACCGGCATTCCACGCTCTGAGGGAGACTGACCCCATGCTCGTCGTGCTCGCACCCTTCCTGGTCGCCGCCGCTCCCGAGGACGAGGACGTCGTCGCCGGCTGGACCGCCTTCGGCATGTTCGGCCTCGGCATTCTTGCGGTCGTGCTGCTGGGTTTCAGCTTGGTCAAGCGGTTGAAGAACGTGGAGCGCGCCGCCGAGGCTGGCCTCTACGACCCCTCCAGCCCGCGGCCGGACCGGCCGGCACGCGGCCTCGCCGCGGCGCGACAGATGCGCGAGCGGGCGGCCGCAGACGACGAGTCGACCGACTGACCAACACCGGTCAGAGCGGTAAGGTTAGCCTTACTTCGTGGTCGATGCTCCAGCCTCCGTCTCGGCTCTTTATCGGCGAACGGCGCAGCGGAACCGCGGGAAACTGCTCCTCAGTGCCTGGCTGATCGCGCAGTGGAACGTCTGCGAGGCCTTGGTGCCGATCGCCATCGGTTGGGTGATCGACGAGGCTGTCGCCACGGGTGATGTCTCGGCGATGATCGGGTGGTCGGTGGCCCTGTGCGTGCTGTTCGGGGTGCTCTCGTTCTCCTACCGGTTCGGGTCCCGCGCTGGCTTTGCAGTCACCCAGCACGAGGCGCACCTCCTGCGGGGCGAGGTCGTGGGCCGCGTCGCCCACCCAGGGGGCTTGAGCACCCAGCGGCTACCCGGGGAGATCCTCTCCCTGGCCACTTCCGACGCCGATGAGGCCGCAGCCGCCGTGCGCTGGGTGGCGTTCTTGGTGGCCGGCCTCGCCTCAACAGCGCTCAGCGCGATCTACCTGCTGAGCCTCGACGTCATGTTGGGCGTCGTGGTGCTGGTGGGCGTGCCCGCCGTGCTCGGGGTGACCCGTCTCCTCGGCCCACGTCTGTCCCGGCACGCCGAGGTGCGCCAGGAGCGCATCGCACGAGCCTCGGGGATCGCGGCCGACCTGGTGGCCGGTCTCCGAGTACTCAAGGGGGTGGGCGGCGAGGCCGCTGCCCTGCGGCAATACACGGAGGTCAATCGCACCGCAGCCTCGGCGGGGGTTGCTGCCGCGCGATCGGGGGCGGTGCTCGGTGGGACGACCACGCTGGCCAGCGGACTTCTTCTCGCACTGGTGGCCGCGCTGGCCGGTCAACGCGCTCTCGATGGCGACCTCAGCATCGGCGAGTTCATCGCCGTCGTGGGCCTTACTCAGTTCCTGGCCGAGCCGCTGCGACTGGTTGCGGAGGTCTCGGTTGCCTTCGCAGGGTCGCTGGCGTCGGCGCGACGCGTCGTGGCCATCGTGCGCGAGCCGGTGGCCGTACCGGGGGGCCATCTCACTGACCTGCCACCTGGTGCTTTGGAGATCCGCGACGTCGTCACGGTCGAGGCCGGGGAGATCGTGGGGCTGGTCGTCGATGAGCAGGCCGTGAGCGACGAGCTGGTCGACCTGCTGGCCGCCACCCGCCCTGATGGCGGCCGAGTGACTCTCGGCGGAACACCGTTGCCCGACGCCACGCTCGACGCAGTCCGCGCCGCCATCGTCGTCAGTCGGCACCGCGTCGACGTGTTCGAAGGGACCCTGCGTAGCAACGTCGTCACCGGGCAGGACCCGGCCGATGCGTGGCCTGGAGTGCTGAGCGCCTCCGCGCTGGAGGACGTCGTCCGGCTCGACGAACGCGGGCTCGATCGACCGGTCGAGGCGGGCGGCACGACCTTGTCGGGCGGGCAGCGCCAGCGACTGGCCCTGGCGCGGGCGGTGGCGGCGCGACCACGGGTCCTGGTGCTCCAGGACCCCACGACCGGTGTCGATGCCGTCACCGAAGCCCAGATCGCGAGCGCACTGCGGGACGGGCTCCCGAGCTCGACGGCCGTCGTGTTGATGACATCCAGTCCCGCACTGCTCGCGGCCACAGACCGGGTCGTCCACATCGCCTCCGATGGCACTCGCCGCGCAGGCACTCACGCTGAGCTGTCGGCAGACGATGCCTACCGGCGGGCGGTGCTGCGATGAGCGGCCTCACCCTGCCCATCGCCACGCCCCGCGAGTCAGCGCGCCATCTGAGCCAGCTCCTGCGCCCTCGACGTGTGCTCGCGGTGGTGGTGGTCGTCGTCTTCCTGGCCGAGGCCGCGCTCGGTCTGGTGGCCCCCTGGGTGCTCGGCCGCTTGGTCGACGCGATCCTGGCCGGCGACGACGTCGTGTGGAGCTCGTTCGCCCAGATCGCGGTGGCGGGTGCCGCGGCCGCGCTCCTCTCGGTGATGGCTGTCGGGTTGCTGGCCGGACTCTCCGAGCCGACGCTCGCAGACCTACGCGAACAAGTGGTGGCTCGAGCGCTGGGCCTTGAGCACCGGCGGCTCGAGGAGGCCGGGGCAGGCGACGTCCTCAGCCGCGTGGGCGACGACGCGCGTGTGGTGTCGACCAACGCCTCCACCATCGTTCCTGAGTTGCTGGCATCGCTGACCGCCGTGCTGCTCACGGTGGTCGGGCTCTTCGTGCTCGACTGGCGCCTGGCTCTCGCCGGGCTTCTGGCGCTGCCCTCCTACGTGCTCGGCCTGCGGTGGTACTTGCCGCGCTCCGGCCCCTACTACACGCGCGAGCGGGCGGCGATGGGGCAGCGAGCTCAGGCCTTGCTCGGTGTGGTGCAGGGTCTCCCGACCCTCCGCGCGTTCCGGGTCGAGGCGCCCGCCGTTGCCGAGGTCGACCGACGCTCACGGGAGACGCTCGAGATCTCGATCAGCGTCTTCCACCTGTTCGGCCGCTTCGCCTCACGAGCCAATCGGTCCGAACTGATCGGTTTGCTCGCGCTCCTGGTCGTCGGCTTCCTGCTCGTCGACGCACGTTCGGTGTCGGTCGGCGACGTGACGACTGCGGCGCTCTTCTTCCACCGGCTCTTCAACCCGATCGGCGCGTTGATGTTCCTCTTCGACGAGGTGCAGTCGACCTTGGCTTCGTTCAACCGCATGGTCGGCGTCGCGACCATGCCGCAGCCGGCCGAGGTGCACGCGACGCCGGCCGACGACACCCTGCGCGCCCACGGCGTGGGCCACGCCTACGTGGCGGGTCGACCGGTGGTGATCGACGTCGACCTCGACCTGACGCCGAGACGGCGGGTGGCCCTGGTTGGAGCGAGCGGGGCGGGCAAGACAACGGTTGCCGCCGTGGTGGCCGGCACCATGCCGCCCTCGAGCGGGCAGGTGACCCTCGGCGGGGTGGACTTGTACACGGTGGCGCACGACGACCTGCGGCATCGCATCTGCATCGTCAGCCAAGAGGTACACGTGTTCGCCGCGACACTGCGCGACAACCTCACCCTGGCCGCCGTGCCCGACACCATCGACGACGCTGACGTCGTCGGCGCGCTCGACGAGGTCGGCGCACGATGGTTCGCCGACCTGGCCGATGGCCTCGACACTCGCGTCGGCGACGACGGTCGTTCGTTGACCGCCTTCCAAGCCCAGCAGCTCGCGCTGGCCCGGGTGCTGCTCGTCGACCCTGCCGTCGTGGTCCTCGACGAGGCGACGGCCGAGGCCGGCTCCTTCGGAGCGCGCGAGCTCGACCGGGCAGCCGACGCGGTGGTCGCCGGTCGCGCCGCCGTCGTGGTGGCCCACCGCCTCAGCCAGGCCCGCGACGCCGACGAGATCCTGGTGATGGAGCACGGACGCGTCGTCGAGCGTGGGCCGCACGAGGTCCTGGTAGCGCTGGGCGGTCGGTACGCCGAGCTGTGGTCGGCGTGGGGCGCTGGCTGAGCCTCGCTACGTTGTTGTCATGACGGCCCCGATGTATCTGCCCGCGTTCTTCGTCAAGCAGAAGTTCGCGATGACGACCAACCGGTACGAGCTTTACGCAGCCAATCCTGATGGCTCCTTCGGCCAGAGCATGGGGTTCGCGCAGCAGAAGCGGTTGGCCTTCAAGGAGGAGGTCACCTTCTACTCCGACGACACGAAGTCGCGGCCGGTCTTCAGCTTCAAGGCCCGCAAGCGCATCGACCTCAACGCGGGTTACGACATCTTCGACGAGGCTCACCAGCAGATCGGCTTCTTCCGCAAGGACTTCGGTGCGAGCCTGCTGCGCTCGACCTTTCACATCGAGGGAGCCGGTTTCACGGGCACGGGTCAGGAGCGCAGCCAGGCGGTGGCACTGCTCCGGCGCTTCGCGGACATTCCGTTCCTGCCGATCCACTTCGACTTCGTCGCGCCCGACGGTCGCCCGCTGCTGCAGGTAGCGCGGCAGAGCACCGTGCGTGACAAGTACACGGTGACCGTGCCCGAGCAGGCCATCGACTTCCGCGTCGCGGCGGCTGTTGCCGTGGGCCTCGACGCCCTCATGCAGCGCTGACCGGGCATCGATGCTCACCCCAGAGTCACGGGCCGCCCTCGAGCAGGCCGCCCTGGAGCCACCGGTGTTCACGCCGGGCTACGACATCGCCGCTGCGCGCCAGCAGGCACGCGAGATCGCAGCTCGTGCTCCGCGCGAGGACGTCGCCCAGGTCGAGGACGTCGTGGCCAACGGGGTGCCCTGCCGGCTGTACCGTCCGGTCGTCGCCGCCCCCGGGGTAGTGCTGCACCTGCACGGCGGAGGCTTCGTGTTCAACGACGTCGAGGTGCATGACGCCTCGGCGCGCCGGTTGGCCAACCGGGCCGGGCGGGCTGTGCTGAGCGTCGACTATCGGCTGGCTCCGGAGCACCCGTTTCCCGCGGCCAGGGACGACGTCGACACGGTGGTGGCCTGGCTCCACGTAGCCGCCGAGGGCTTCGGCCTGGAGGGTCCGGTGCTCGGTCACGGCGACAGCGCCGGAGCCAACCTGGCGCTGGTGGCGGCCTTGCGAAACCCCGGGCGATTAGATGCTCTGGCGCTGATCTACCCGTTCCTCGACCCGACGGCGCGGTTCGACTCGCACAAGACCGAGACCGAAGGCTTCGATCCGCGCGAGGTCGAGTGGTACTGGACCCAGTACAGCGGCGGCGATCCTCGGCTGTTCGACGACGCCGACCTGGCGCCGCTGCGCTCCGACAAGCTGTGGACCCTTCCGCCCACCTTCGTGGTGACCGCCGAGCACGACCCACTGCGCGGTGAGGGCGAGCATCTTGCTCGCATGCTGGCCCAGCAAGGGGTGAAGGTCGTGGCGACCCGCTACCTCGGACAGATCCACGGCTTCTGGCGGCACGACCAGGTGTTCGCGGCGGCAGACCCTCTCATGCAGCAGGCGGCGGCGTTCCTGGCCTCGCACGCCTGAGAGGATGGGCGCATGCGCGTGCACCTCGGCAGCGACCACGCTGGCCTCGAGCTCAAGGATCACCTGAAGACCTGGCTGGTCGACCAGGGCTACGAGCCGGTCGACCACGGCCCCTTCGTCTATGACGCCCTCGACGACTACCCGGTCTTCTGCCTCCGGGCGGCTGAAGGCGTCGCGGCTGAACGCGGTGAGGGTCTGGACAGCCTCGGAGTGGTGATCGGTGGCTCCGGCAACGGCGAGCAGATGGCCGCCAACAAGGTGGTCGGCATCCGCTCTGCTCTGGTCTGGTCTGAGGAGACCGCGGTGCTCGCGCGAGAGCACAATGACGCCAACGTGGTCTCGGTCGGCGGCCGGATGCACTCGCTCGACGACATGACTCGGTTCGTCGGGGTCTTCCTCACCACCGCCTTCACCGGCGACGAGCGGCACGTGCGGCGGATCGCCCAGCTGACCTCCTACGAGACCACCGATGAGCTGCCCCCGCTGCCGGAGTCCGCGCTCGTGGGTGACCTGCCCAGCAACGCCGGTGCCTGAGGGGCACACGCTCCACCGGCTCGCCGGTGACCTGACCTCGGCCTTCGGTGGACGTCGGGTCTCCGTCACGAGTCCGCAGGGGAGGTTCGCCGACTCCGCCGCGCTGCTCGACGGGGCGGTGGTGGAGGGAGCCGAGGCCTGGGGAAAGCAGCTCTTCATCGACTTCGGCCAAGAACGCTTCGTGCACGTACACCTGGGACTGATCGGCACGTTCGACGTCCGCACCGGCGTCGCGGAGGTGCCTCTCCCGGTGGGCCAGGTGCGGCTGCGACTTGCCACTCCGACGGCGCACGCCGATCTACGCGGAGCCATCGCCTGTGAGCTGATGACCGCTGAGCGGGTGGCAGCCCTCGTCGCCAAAGCGGGTCCTGATCCGTTGCGGCCAGACGCTGATCCCGACCGTGCCTGGCAGCGCATTCGGCGCAGTCGCAAGTCGATCGGGGCCCTCCTGATGGACCAAGGGGTGCTGGCCGGCGTCGGCAATGTCTATCGGGCGGAGGTGCTGTTCCGACACCGTCTGCACCCACTGCGACCCGGGCAGTCCCTGCGCGTGGGCCAGTGGCAAGCCATCTGGGACGACCTCGTGGTGCTGATGGCCGAGGGCGTGCGATCGGGGCGGATCGACACCGTGCGTCCTGAGCACACGCCCGAGGCGATGGGTCGCGAGCCACGCCGCGACGACCACGGAGGGGAGGTCTACGTCTACCGGCGTCACGGGCAGCCGTGCCTGATCTGCGACCGCAAGATCAGCACCTCAGTGCTCGAGGGCCGCAACCTCTTCTGGTGTTCGCGTTGTCAGCCCACGTTCCGCTCGCGGGCCGTAGGCTGACGCTTTCTCAGTTCGGAACCAACTCCCCGAAGGTGAACCGCCCGTTGACCTCGCTCTCACCTGCGCCTCGCCCTGCCCAGGCGCTGTCGCTTCGGCGACGTTGGCAGCGGGCCCTCGGCAGGGGCACCTCGATCGAGAACCGGCTGGCTCTGGCGCTGGCGACTGGTGCCGTGGCACTGACGATCTTGGTGATCGCCTACCCCACCCAGTTCCCCTTCACCAGCCTCGTGGTGCCGGTGGTTCTGGGCAGCATCGTGCTCGGCCCGCGCACCCTGCCGTGGTTCGTGATCTTCGTGATGGTGATGCTCACGATCTCCTTGGCGAACCAGGAGGAAGTCACCAACCGCACCATCGGCGCCGCAGGTGTCCAATTCGTGGTCGCGGGCATCGTGCTGCTCACGAGCTTTCGACGCACACGACTCGGGGTCGCGGGTCTGCGCGGCGAGTCGATGTTCGTCGACCTCCGCGACCGAATCCTCAACCAGGGCGGCATCCCCTCCCTTCCAGCCGGGTGGATCGTCGAATCGGCCCTGCACTCGGCCGGCGGCACCGCCTTCGCGGGCGACTTCGTCGTGGCTGCCCGCTCGGCCGACCAAGGTTCATTGCAGCTCGTCGTGGTCGACGTCTCGGGCAAGGGCGTCGAGGCTGGCACCCGGGCGCTGCTTCTTTCCGGGGCGTTCGGAGGTTTGCTGGGGGCGATGCCTCGCGCCGACTTCCTTCCCGCCGCCAACGCTTACCTGATGCGCCAAGACTGGGAGGAGGGGTTCGCGAGCGCGATTCACCTCTGGCTCGATCTTGAGACCGGCGACTTCGAGGTGCGTGCGGCCGGACACCCGCCGGCGGCCCATCGAGTGGCCGCCACGGGACGCTGGTCGGTGTTGCGTACCGAGGGCCCGGTGCTTGGTCTGCTCGATGACGCGACGTTCACGTGCGTCCGGGGCTCGCTGCGCGCCGATGACGCGATCCTGCTCTACACCGACGGGATGGTCGAGGAACCGCGACGCGACATCGACCTCGGCATCGACCGTCTGCTGGGGCAGGCGGAGACGATGCTGCGGGGCTCGTTCGCAGGCGCCGCCGAGCTTCTTGCCCAATCCGTCGGATCAAAGAACGACGATCGTGCTCTGATGGTGGTCCAGCGCAGCTGATCGCTGCGGTCAGAGCCGGTGGTCCCAGTTGGGCCGCGACGGCGCTCGTGTGGGACGATCTTCCGGTTCGGAACCGCGCCTGTCGGGGTACCGATCGGCGGATGTAGCTCAATGGTAGAGCCTCAGTCTTCCAAACTGACTACGCGGGTTCGATTCCCGTCATCCGCTCCAAGAAGCACGTTCGCGCCACCGATCCACCCGGATCTGAGGCGCGGAGGCGTCTTCTTGGCGGGGCGTAGCGTAGTGGCTAGCGCGCCTGCTTTGGGAGCAGGAGACCGCAGGTTCGAGTCCTGTCGCCCCGACCAGCCCAGCCCAATCAGCCCAGCTAGAAGGAGAACACCTGTGAAGAGCGCCGTCGAGAACTTGAGCCCGACCCGGGCCAAGTTGACCGTCGAGGTGCCCTTCGAGGAGCTCGGACCGAGCCTCGACAAGGCGTACAAGAAGATCGCGCAGCAGATCAACATCCCCGGCTTCCGTCGCGGCAAGGTCCCGCCGATGGTGATCGATCGTCAGGTCGGCCGAGCAGCCGTCCTCGACGAGGCCATCAACGAGGTGCTGCCCCAGAAGTACGTGCAGGCGCTCGAGGAGAACGAGCTCTCCCCGCTGGCCCAGCCCGACATCGAGGTCACCAAGTTCGAGGACAACGAGACCCTCGAGTTCACCGCCGAGGTCGACATCCGCCCCCAGATCACGCTGCCGGCCTACGAGGGTCTGACCGCGCAGGTCGAGGACGTCGAGGTCACTGACGCCGATGTGGCTGAGCAGATGGAGGCCCTGCGTGAGCGCTTTGCCACGCTGCGCGACGTCGAGCGCCCGGCTGCCGACGGCGATTTCGTGGTGCTTGACCTCAAGGCCACCCAGGACGGCGAGGTCGTCGAAGGTGCCGAGGTGGCGGGCATGTCCTACCGCGTCGGTCGCGGCGGCATGATCGATGGTCTCGACGAAGCGCTGGTCGGCCTGAAGGCTGGCGAGGAGAAGGTCTTCGAGTCTGAGCTCGTCGGTGGCGACCTGCTCGGCACCAAGGTGCAGGTCGCGGTCGTCATCAGCCAGGTGCAGGAGCAAGAGCTGCCCGAGATCGACGACGAGTTCGCCCAGCTCGCCTCCGAGTTCGACACCGCTGACGAGCTCGACGCCGATGTGCGCGAGCGCCTTGGTCGGGGCAAGCGCCTCGAGCAGGCTGCCTCGGCCCGCGACGCCGTTCTCGAGGTGCTGCTCGAGCAGATGTAGATCCCGCTCCCTGAGTCGCTGGTAGCCGAGGAGCTCACCGCTCGTCGTCAGAGTGTCGAGCAGCAGCTCGCCTACGCCGGCGTGACGATGGAGAAGTACCTCGAGGACGAGGAGCAGACCATCGACGAGTTCGAGGCCGACCTCGAGGCGCGCGTGCGCGACGCGGTTGCTGCCCAGTTCGTGCTCGACGAGGTGGCCAAGAAGGAGGAGTTCGGTATCGACCAGAACGAGCTCTCCCAGCACTTGGTGCGTCGTGCCCAGCAGTCCGGTCAGGACCCGCAGGAGTTCGCGAACCACATGTTCGAGCACAACCACATCCCCGACCTCGTGCAGGAGATCCTGCGCGGCAAGGCGCTCGCCTCGATCGTCGAGGGCGCTGTGGTCACCGATGCGTCGGGCAACGTGGTCGACCTGAAGAACCTGCTTCCCGACGGCACCATCGGTGTTCCGGCAGCTGAAGACGACGAGCCCGCCGAGGCCGTCGACGAGGCAGCCGAGGCGACCCAGGAGTCCTCCGAGGACGCCTGATCTACCCCACTTTTACGCTGACCCGTCTCCTGTAGGGGACGGGTCAGCGTCGATTTCAGCGCATGATGCCGACGCGGCGGTAGCCCTGGTTGGGAAAGACCACGCTGGTGTCGACCGAGGGGAACCGGGACTGCAGGATCTCGGTGAGCACGTGCCGGTAGTCGGTGGTGACCGCGAGGTCGCCCTCGATCTGCTTGCCCGAGTTGAGCGTCGGCCAGCGACCGTAGTACCGACCGCCTCGCACACCGGCACCCATCACGAGCACCGCGTTGCCGTAGCCGTGGTCGACGCCGCTGGCGCCGTTCTCGCCGAGGCGGCGTCCGAACTCGCTGAGGGTCACCACCGTCACCCGCTGGGCGGCCGGGCCGAGATCGGTGAAGAACGCCGCCAGCGATCCAGCCAGGTCGGCGACACCGTTGCTCATCGCGGTGCCCAGGTTGAGGTGGTGGTCCCAGCCGCCTGAGTCGACGGCGATCGCCCGCACGCCGACTCCGGCCCGGATCAACGATGCCGCGTTGCGCAGCGACGTGCCGAACGCCGAGCCCGGGTAGACGGCCTTGTTGCGCGGGGGCTTGAGCGACTCTTCGGAGTACGCCAGGCCTCGCTTGGCCAGGTCGAGGGCGTTCAGACCGGCTCGTGCGGCCGGCCGGTTTCCTGCGCTGTACATCTCACGCAGGCCCTGGCGGATGCTGTTGCCGGTGGCCGAGCCGGAGTAGGGAGTGGCGAGGTAGCCGGCGGAGGCCAGAGCGACCGCTTCGGCCGGACCTACGAGCGACGTCGGCACCACGTTGGTGCCGAGCGCGACGCCTTCGAAGATGTCGTCGTCGCCCAGCGCTCCGATCATGCGGTTGAGCCAGCCCACGCGCGCGACGCTGCCGGGGTCGGCGTCCTCGACCTCTTCCATGGCGCTGAAGTGGCTGCGGTTCGGGATCGGCATGCCGACGGCGTGCACCACCGCGAACGCGTCCTTCTTCCACATCGGCGACAGGGCCCTGAACGAGGGATGCAGCCCGAAGGTGTTGTCGCGGTGCAGTAGCCGCGACTTCGCGATCGCCGTGGTGGGCCGAGCTTGGTAGTAAGCCTTCTCGGCGTGTGGCACCACCATCGAGAGTCCGTCGACGCCACCGCGCTGGGAGACGACCACGAGTACGTTTCCGGTGGTCTCGGCGCCGTACACGGCTGCAGTCATCACGTCGCCGACCATCGACGTCGTGATGCCAGCAGCGCCGGCGAGGCCGACCACCCCAGCGCCCTTGAGCATCGAGCGCCGGGAGACCGCCTGGTAGTCAGAGCAGCCGCAGGGGTCGGGGGAGACGTTGTCAGAGGTCGTCGTCATCGCTCGAGTCCTGCCGGTGAGTTGAGCACGGTGCCGCGCAGCAGCTGGTAGTGGCTGTCGGAGAGACCTGCGGCGCTGCGGTAGCGGCGAGTCCTGGTCGTGCCGATCGCGTTGGCGACCGCGCGCACCAGCTCGGGAGTTGCCGAGCGGCCCAACAGTCGTTGGGACTGATGCTCGGTCAGCTGCGCGAGAGTCTGGGGCCACCGAGCGGGCAGCTGCGAGGCCTTGCTCGCCACGTTGACGCTACGGAACACGTCGCTCGTCGTGGCGGCGAGTTGGTAGTGGTGCTGCCAGCTGCGCAGCACGCGGGACGCCGACAGGTAGTCGCTCGAGGTCTCGGGCCACCCGTCGGGAGCCGGCCAGCGGTAGGGCACCTGCCCCATGTCGCGGGCTGTGCGCACGAGGTGCTGGATGAAGGAGTCATTCATGGCCAGCCCACCCACCGGCTCGAGCCCCATCACCCGTGCGGTGCGCACCACGTCGTCGCTGGGCGTCCAGACCTTCTCGCGCCGCGATTTCTGGAACTGCGGATGCCGCACCAGCGCCGTGAGCGTGGCACTGATGTCGGTGCCGCTGCGCTGGTAGGCGGTCGACACAGCCTTGACGATCGACTCGGGTGGGTCGTCGCTCACGAAACGTACGCAGAGCCGCTCGGCGATCCGCCGGGCGGTGAACGGGTGCCCGGCGAGGTATCCGAGCAGGTCGTCGAGCGCAGCGCGGCCGTCCTTGGCGCGGTTGGCGTGGGAGAAGTTGAGCACGTTGATCCGGCCTGTGTAGTGACGGTTCGCGTCGTAGGCAGCCCGATAGTCGATGAAGACGTTGACCGTGAACCCGGTCAGCAACCGTGCAGCGTTGAGCACGTCTGCCTCGTCGTAGCGCCGGCCGACGGTGTGCAGCTCGAGAAGCTCGCGGCCGAGGTTCTCGTTGATGCCGTCCTTGTGGTTGAGGTCGTTGGTCAGGTAGCCGGCCATCGCCGGGTGCACGATCGCCTGCTTGAGCATCGCCCGGTAGGTGCCCAGAGCATGGGGACGGATCGCGGTCAGCTCGAAGTCGGTGCGCCAAGGAAACGAGCGGTCGTCGTTGACCGGCACGTAGAGCAGGTTCGACCAGAAGTCGACCATGGTCTCGTAGACCTGGTGCCGGCTCAGGATGCGGCGCGCAAAGTTCTGGGCGATCAGCTCGTCGCCGACGGTGTTGGCCGTGCGCACGCCGGCGATGTGGCTGGCGTACTGCACCTGGGGCAGCGCGTTGAGCAGCGGGAACCAGGTGGGGATCAGGCGCGCGGCGAGGGTGTCGGACTCAGAACGGCGCAGCTGGCTGCGAAACCAGCCTTCGCCGCCACCCTGAGAGCGGACGTCGGCCACCAGGTCGTCGGTCACGCCGTAGGCGAACCGGTCGACCAGGTGTCGGGTCGAGGGGGTGAGGGAGGGCACCCACCAAGCATCGGGCACGACGGAGATCGGCGGGTCAATTTGAGCCAGCGGGTTGAGTGCACCATTGAGTGCACAAGCGTCCACTCAATGCTCTATGGTCACTCTATGACCAGCGCGCCCGGGCCACGTCTGCTCGACAGTCTCTCCTTGGCCAGCGAGGTGGCTGACGGTCTTCTGCTCGCCACCGTGCGTGACACCCATCTGGCCTGGGCCGACCGGGTCAATGATGTTGCCACCCGGGTGGTCGGCCCCTCCGCAGCCTTGCCGGGCGCGGTGCACCGGGGCATCGCCGGGGCCGTCTACGCCGGACTCGGCGCCGGCCTGCGCGCGACGTCGGTGGTGCTCGACAAGGCCGCAGAACAGGGGATTGGTCCCGACCTCGAGGCCGGTCCGCGCGGACGCTTCGTGAGCT
>JBAUWM010000422.1:0-7208 GCA_049583775.1 Nocardioides sp. | reverse complement strand
GTGCGTGAGGCCGGCTCGTGGGTCGACCTCCTACGCGGCGTCGACGCGGTCTGCCACCAGGCCGCCGTGGTCGGTGCCGGCGTGACGGTGGCTGATCTGCCCGACTACGCCTCCCACAACGACCTCGGCAACGCTGCGCTGCTGGCCGCCATGCACGTGGCTGGCGTCGATCGGCTGGTGGTGGCCTCCTCGATGGTGGTCTACGGCGAGGGGCGCTACGTGTGCCCGAGCCACGGCGCCCAAACACCACCCGCGAGAGCGGTGGCTGCGCTCGAGAACGGCGACTTCGAGAACCACTGCCCTTCCTGCGGCGACCCCCTGGGGTGGGAGACGGTCGACGAGCAGGCACGCCTCGACCCCCGCAGCAGCTACGCGGCCAGCAAGCTGGCGCAGGAGCACTACACGAGCGCATGGGTGCGCCAGGCTGATGCGTCGGCGGTGGCCCTGCGCTACCACAACGTCTACGGCCCGTTCATGCCTCGCGACACGCCCTATTCCGGGGTCGCAGCCATGTTCCGGTCATCGCTCGAGCGAGGTGATCCGCCCCAGGTCTATGAGGACGGCGGGCAGATGCGCGACTTCGTGCACGTGGCTGACGTGGCGCGGGCGAACGTCGTCGCCCTGGAGTCGGTGGTCGACTCGGCGCCCGGGCGCTACGACGCCTACAACGTCTGCTCCGGTCACCCCGTCTCGATCCTCGACGTCGCCAGGCTGGTGGCCTCGGGAGCTGGCGCGGGGATCGAGCCAGCGGTCACCGGCGGCTTCCGACTCGGCGACGTGCGGCACATCGTGGCCTCACCCGATCTGGCCGCAGCGGAGCTGGGTTTTCGGGCGCAGGTGCTGCCCGACGACGGCTTGCCCGCCTTCGCCCACGTGCCGCTGCGCGACTGACGACGATCCGGCGCGCCTCACCACGACGTGTAGAGCAGGTGCTCGACCAGCAGCGCCGTCGCGACCTGCAGGGCCAAGCCCCACTTCAGCCAGCGGTCGGGCAGTAGCGCGAGCGAGACCGTCACCCAAGGCACGAACGGCAGCCAGATGCGCTCGACCTCAGCCCGGCTCATCTGGGACAGGTCGGCCAGCAGCACCATCAGCGTTCCGGCACCGGCGAGCAGCCAGATGGTGCGGTGCGTCCCTGCCCGGCGCATCAGCAACGCCACACCAGCACCGAGCAGCGGGCCACCGCTGAGCAGGAACGCTCCGAGATCACCCCAGACCCAGTAGCCGGCAGGGCGGTCAGACGCCAAGCCGTCCCAGTAGCGATCGACGAGCACCGGGTAGGCCTCCCACCACGCGAACCCGAACCCAGCGAACACGAGCACCACCGCAAGTGCGGACACCGCCGCAATGGGAAGCGGCCACCACGACCGAGCAGCGGCCAGCACGGCCAGCGCGAGCACACCGAGGAGGGGCAGGCCGTACGACAACATCACGCAACTGCCGAGCAACAGTCCGGCCACCACCGACCAGCCCACCATCAGGTTCCGGCGGGGCGCCGTGGCCGCGACGGCAAGGGCCGCCATGCCCCACGCAGCCACGGCGGCGAACATCGCGTCGGCCGAGACCGCCATGAAGACCGCCGCGGGCGTCAGCACGACGAACGGCGCTACGCGACGTGCCGCCCACTCGACACCCAGGACTTTCAGCGTGATCAGCACGGCCGGTGCGATGCTCGCAGCCATCAAGGTGACGACGATCCCGGCCTGCAGGTCGCCCGCCAGCCCAAGGCGCGCCAGTGCGACGAAGAACAGCGTGGCCAGCGGCGGATGACCTGCCACGTGGGTGGGCCAGTTGTTGGTGGCGTCGAGCGGGATCCGCTCGATCCAGCCGTCCAGCGCGGCCGGCACGTCGTCCATCGCCCGCGCCGTTTCGAGGTACTCATAGGAGTGCGAGAGCGGGCGTGACAATCCTTCAAGACCATCGACCACAGCCAGCGACACCAGCCAACCGAGGCCAGCAAGGTAGGCGAGCGCTACGAGTCGCGGCCAGGGCAGCCGATCAGCGAGCATCGCGCCGTAGCGCACCCCCAGCGCGGCGAGCAGCAGCGCCGGCAGGGTGCCGGGGCCGAACCACCGAGGCTCGAAGAAAGCGTGCAGTGGGTCGATGCTGCCGGGCAGCTCAGGTTTTGCGCGGCTGAACACCTCCCAACCGAGGAGGGTCGGCAGGAAGATCGAGGCTGCGACGAGCAGCAGAGCCCCGGCCAGACCCACCCACGGTGCCCGCCTCATCGCCACGTCACCACCGTAGAGGGGCGAGGTCACGAGGCGGGAGAGGTGTGACCATTCGATGACGTCGCCGCCTCGGGTGACGTCACGTCGGCCCATACCCCCTACGTTGAGACCGATGGCCACCTGCGACTTGATTCTCCCCTGCCGCGACGAGGCACCAGCCCTGGTCGCGCTGCTGCCTCGGGTGCCGGAGCAGTTCGCGGTGATCGTGGTCGACAACGGCTCGTGCGACGACACGGCCGACGTGGCCCGCCAGCTCGGGGCGACCGTGGTGAACGAGCCGGTGCCCGGGTACGGATCAGCGATCCAGTCCGGACTGCTCGCGGCCACGAATACCTACGTGGCCTTCATGGACGGAGACGGGTCGTTCGACCCCGCCGAGCTGCTCCCGATGCTCGACGACGTCGCGTCCGGTCGCGCCGACATCGCAGTGGGACGCCGTAGACCCACGGCTCGCGGTGTGTGGCCGTGGCATGCGCGGCTCGGAAACGGCCTCATCGTGGCGTGGTTGCGTCGCCGGATCGGCATGGACGCTCACGACATCGCCCCGATGCGAGTCTGTCGCCGCGAGCAGCTGCTGGCCCTTGACGTGCAGGACCGACGCTTCGGCTACCCGGTCGAGCTTCTGCAGAAGGCGACGGTGGCCGAGTGGCGCTTCGCCGAACGCGACGTGTCGTACCACCCACGGGCGGAGGGCACTCGATCAAAGGTCTCGGGTTCGGTGCGCGGCACCGTGCTCGCGGCGCGCGACTTCTGGAAGGTCCTCGCCAAATGAGGATCCTGATCATGGCCAAGGCACCGATTCCGGGCCTGGCAAAGACACGCCTGGCAGCCGGGGTCGGCGACGAGCAAGCCGCAGAGATCGCCGCGTGCGCTCTGCTCGACACGATGACGGCCGCCGAGCAGGCCGTCGGCGCCGGATCGTGCGTGATCGCCCTCACCGGGAGCCTCGCCGATGCGGCTCGGGGCCCCGAGATCGAGGCCGCGCTCACTCACTGGCAGGTCTTCGAGCAGCGCGGCGGATCGTTCGCCGAGCGTCTCGCCTGCGCGCACGTCGACGCCGGCACCGGCGCACTGCTTCAAGTCGGCATGGACACCCCTCAGATCACACCCGAGCTGTTGCTCCAGGCGGGGCTCTGCCTCGAGCATCACGACACCGTGCTCGGGCCCGCCGAAGATGGCGGCTGGTGGGTGCTCGGCCGGCACGACCCGTCCGCTGGACTGGCCCTGCGCGACGTCCCGATGTCGACGAGCTCGACCTACGCCGACACCCGCGCCGCCTTGCTGGCGGCCGGTCTCTCCGTGGCCGTGACCGTCACCTTGACCGACGTAGACACCGTTGCCGAGGCCGCCGCGGTGGCGACGGCGGCACCAGAGACCCGCTTCGCCCGGGCCTGGAGGGCGGCATCGTGACCAGAACGCTCGAGAGCACCGCACCGCGCCGGGGCGAGCGGTCGTTCTCCGAGGTGTTTGCCCAGGCCCTGGCGGGTCATCCGTGCACCGTGACCGGGCTCGACGCCGACCCGCGGCCGCTCCCGATGTCGTCGTGGACCCGCGAGGCCGACGACCACGACCAGGCCATGCTCGACCTCTGTGTGGGGGCGACGCTCGACATCGGGTGCGGTCCCGGACGACTCACCTCCGCCCTGACCCGCGCGGGCCAAGCCGCCCTGGGCATCGACGTCGTGGCCGAGGCCGTCGGTCAGACCCGCTCGCGCGGCGGCCCGGCCCTGCAACGCGACGTGTTCGACCAGTTGCCGGCCGAGGGACGATGGGGCACTGCTCTGCTCGCCGACGGGAACATCGGCATCGGGGGTGACCCTGCAGCACTGCTCGTGCGCGCACGAGACCTGGTCGCGCCCTCGGGTCGCATCGTGGTCGAGGTCGCGCCGCCGGGCATCCGCTCACGCACCGTGTGGGCGACGCTCGAGTGCGGCGACACCGCCAGCCGCCCGTTCCGTTGGGCGATCGTCGGCGCTGATGCCATCACGTCGCTGGCTACCACGGTCGGGCTCGCCGTCCTGGGGCTGCAGCAACATGGAGAAAGGTGGAGCGCCGTGCTCCAGGTACCGCTGTGAAAACTCCCCCAACCATCGCAGGAATTGAGGTCCGACCTCCAGCCACCGAAGACTTCACGAGCGACCTGCGCAGCGCAGCGGTGGCTGCCCGAGTCGGGCTGTGGCTCGGCGTCTGCTTCGGCATCTGCTTCCTCACCGGGCTGGTCAGCCACTACGCGCAGAACGTGAACCAGCCGATCCCGTTCCCGACCAATCCCTCGTGGGGCTATCGGGTCAACCAGGGCCTCCACGTCACCACCGGCATCGCCGCGATCCCGCTGCTCCTGGTCAAGTTGTGGACCGTCTTCCCCCTGCTCTTCGAGAAGATCCCGTTCCGTGACCCGCGAGCGCTCATCCTGACTGCCCTCGAACGCGGCTCGATCGCCGCGCTCGTGGCCGCCAGCGTCTTCCAGCTCACGACCGGGTTGATGAACTCCACCCAGTGGTACCCGTGGGACTTCTCGTTCCGACGAACCCATTACGCCTTGGCGTGGGTAGCGATCGGCGCTCTGCTCGTGCACATCGCTGTCAAGCTGCCCCTCATCCGCGACGCGCTCAGACGTGACATCGACGACACGACGAACGACCGCGACGTGGCCACCACTCCCGGGCCAATCTCGCGTCGAGGACTGCTGCGCAGCACCTGGCTCGCCAGCGGCATCGCCGTCCTGGCCACGGCTGGCAGCACGGTGCCGCTGTTGCGCAAGGTGTCGGTGCTGGGCGTCCGCAGCGGGGACGGGCCAGGCGGGATCCCGATCAACCGCTCGGCCAAGGCCGCTGGCGTTACCGCCACCGCGACTCGGGCGGACTGGACGCTCACCGTGAGCAATGGATCCACCACGATCGCGCTCACCCGCTTGCAGCTCGAGATGATGCCGCAGCGCACCGAGACACTCCCGATCGCCTGTGTCGAGGGGTGGAGCGCCAGCGGTGACTGGACCGGGGTACGGATGCGCGACGTGCTCGACCTCGTCGAGGCACCCCGCGACCGGGACATCGTCGTCACCTCGCTCCAGACCATGGGCGCCTTCGGGGTGACCACCTTGCAGGGCAACTTCGCCGATGACGACCGCACCCTTCTCGCCCTCAAGCTCAACGGCGAGACGATCGCCATCGACCACGGCTACCCAGTTCGTGTGATTGCTCCCAACCGGCCAGGAGTTCTGCAAACCAAGTGGCTGACGTCGTTGGAGGTGCAGTCATGAGGTGGGGAATCGGCAGCCTCGGAGTCGTAGCTGGCGTGTATGGGGCATACCTGCTGTTGAGTCGTGCGGAGTTCGAGCAGCACGTATCGGTGGGCAAGTGGCTCGCCGGCAGCGTGATTGCGCACGACGGGCTGATTGCGTTTGCGACCATCGCCGCCGTGGCTCTCGCCGGGAAGGTGTTGCCTCGCTTCGCGCAGGCTCCGGCCGTCGTCGGCCTGGTGGTGCTCGGGAGCCTGACGATCATCGCTGTCCCGTTCTTGGGGCGTTTCGGAGCACGAGACGACAACCCCACCCTTCTCGACCGCAACTACGTGGCGGGCTGGGCCATCGTGATGGTGCTCGGTGTGGCCGCCGTCGTCGTGAGCAGCCTGCGCCGACGTCGCGCCCTCGCGCCGGTCGCGGCCCCAGACGAAGCGGACTAACACGGAAACCCAGAAAATGCTGGAGATTCCCAATCCGGTTACCGTGCAGGACCGAACTACAGCCGTTCACCAACCGAGAGATGGGGAGTCCCCATGAACATCCGCTCCACACGAGTCAAGACCGCCGCCGGCCTCGCCGGCCTCGCCCTGCTGGCCTTCCCGCTGGCCGCCTGCGGCAGCGAGGACGACGACGCACCGGCCAAGGTTTCCGCCGTTGCTTCGCTGGACGAGCTGGCCAACGGCAAGACCACCCAGGTCACCCTCGACCCGGGCTTCCTCGAGGCGCTCGACACGCTGGGCCTGACGCCCGGAACCATCGAGGGCGCCAAGCTGGACGGCGCCAAGCTGAGCTTCCCGATCACGGGTGGCAACGTGACGCTCTTCGAGCCCGGCACTGTCCCGAACTACGTGGTGGGCCAGCTCCAGCACGAGAACTCGGGCTTGTCGCTCGAAGCCGGCGACATCCGCGTCGAGCTGCGCAACTTCAACGTCGACCCGGGCGTCTCCCGGATCTACGGTGACGTCGTCGTCAACGGTGAGGTTGCTGCCACCAGCGCCTACCTGTTCCGTCTGAACGGCTCGACCCTGAAGCCGGTCCAGATGGAGGGCACTGACGTCATCCTCGAGGGCACCAAGGTCTTCATCTCCGACGTTGCCGCCGGTCTGCTCAACCAGACCTTCGGTACCGACGCTGTGACCGACCAGCTCCTCGTGGGCGTCGCGAAGATCACCGTCGCCACCGCCTGATCCACGGCACCGCGACACAGAACTACGGCAGGGCCCGCACCGCTTCGGCGGTGCGGGCCCTGTCGCTCGTTAGGGTCGATGCATGGCCCGCTTGCTCGTCGTGCACCACTCACCCACGGCAACGGTGCAACGCCTGACCGAGGCAGTCGTGGCCGGCACCCACGACGAGGAGATCGAGGGAGTCGACGTCGTCGTGCGCTCCGCACTCGAGGCCAATGCCGACGACGTACTCGCCGCCAACGGCATCCTGCTCGGCACCACCGCAAATTTCGGATACATGAGCGGTGCACTCAAGCACTTCTTCGACACCATTTTCTTGCAGGCCGGAGGCGCCCTCAGCAACGACGGCGGGGGCGCGGCAGCCACGAGCGCCACGTTGCCCTTCGGACTGTGGGTGCACGGACGCTACGACACGACCGGGGCTGTGAGGTCGGTGCTCTCGATCGTGCAGGCGCTCCCGTGGAAGCAGTCGGCGCCCACCCTTGAGGTGCTCGGCGACATCGATGACGGCGAGCTGGCGGCCGGCTACGAGCTCGGCGGCACGCTCGC
>JBAUWM010000421.1:0-5858 GCA_049583775.1 Nocardioides sp. | reverse complement strand
CGGCCCTCCGCGTGGCCCGTGACGGGTGGCTCGTCACGATCGGCATCGCGCCGACCTTTGCCTCGCCAGCCTTCGGCTACATCTACCTCGGCGAGCCGCTGGAGAGCACCCCGGGTGCACACCTGGTGCGGGCGTTCGTCGAGAAGCCGTCGGTCGAGGTAGCCGAGCGGTACCTCGCGGCTGGCACGCACCGGTGGAACGCCGGCATGTTCGTGGTGCGCCCCGGGGTGCTGCTCGACCTGCTTGCCGAGAGCGACCCCGACTTCGCGGCCGCGCTGCGCCAGATCGGGGCTCAACCCGACCTGCTCGACGAAATCTGGCCGACCCTGCCGACCATTGCCCTCGACCACGCCGTCGCCGAACCGGCGGCCGCCGCCGGCCGGGTGGCCGTGGTGCCGGCGTCCTTCTCCTGGGACGACGTCGGCGACTTCGACTCGCTCGCGGGTTTGGTCTCTGGGTTTAATACCGGAGCCGCCGACGGGCAGGCCACGGTGCTGGGAGACCCCACCCTCGTGGAGTCGATCGGCTCGACCGGGCTGGTCGTGCCCGGCTCAGGTCGGATGATCGCGGTGATCGGCCTCGAGGACATCGTGGTGGTCGACACCCCCGACGCCCTCCTGGTCACCACGCGCGAGCACGCGCAGTCGGTGAAGGCCATCGTGACCGCGCTGAAGGCGCGCGGTCGCTCCGACCTCAGCTGAGGTCGGTAGCCACCAACCTCAGAGAGCGCCGGCCTCGGGTGCGTCGGTGTAGGGGTAGTCCTTCATGAAGGTCTTCAGCGCCTCGCCGCTGACCTCCGAGCAGTACTGCCACACCCCGGTCGACTTCTCGGCGTCGCCCTTCCAGTGCGAGAAGGCGACGTGGGCGTCGTTCGGGAATGCCTTGCCACCTGCGTCTTCGCCGGTCCACGGGGCGGCGATGAACTTCAGGCGGAAGTTGTCATCGTCGGCCTTGAACTTCTTGGCCAGCGCTCGCACCTGGTTCAGCTGGTCGTCATCGCCAGCGACGGTGTCGTCGTACCAGAGGATCGTGTAGCCGTGCTCGAGGTTGTGCACGAGCGCCTCGAGCGGCGGGCGGTCGTCGGCGTCGTAGAACTTGTCGGTGAACGGGGCCGGCGCCACGCCGGCCACGTTCCAGTGCGCGCCGTAGGCCGGCGGGGCCACGTCGTACTCGACGCTGACGCCCTGCTCCACGTGGTCGCTGACACCGGTGGCGTCCTTGGTCTCGACGTCCTGGCAGACCGAGGCCGGGCTGCCGATCTCGGCCAGGTCGAGGTCGTTGTACTGACGTTGGTCCCACCAGTTGGAGATGGGCTGGAAGGCCGCGGCTCCCACGATGAGGAGACCGACCAGCAGGCTCACGGCGACGATGGCCGACGTGCGCCGCTTCTCGGCTCCGCGCTGCTTCTTCATCGCGTCGTCGATGAGACGCTGACGCTCGCTCTTGGAGGACTTGCTCGACTTGGCCACGCGCGGGTTACCTCAGCTACTGGTCTGGGCCCGGGTGCTCCGGGTCGGATCGCGGAGAGTCTACGGAGTGACGGGTGTGAACCGCAGGTCGGCGTCCTCTGCGGGCGACGCAATCTGCCACCCGTGCGCAAAAGCGACGATCGCCGCCGCCGCCGTCGCGGCGTTGGAGACGGTCACTTCGGTGTCGGAGACGACCCGCGACCCAGGTCCCAGAGCCTGCTCTAAGGCCGCTACGAGCTCAGCGGCCGTGACCGGGCTGCCGAAGGGCGCGAGGTCAGTGGGGTTGCCGGCGACGGCGCGGATCACGGCCTCACGAGCGCCGAACCCGAACAGGTCGAAACCGTCGGGGCGCACCAGCGCGGCGGCGCCGCGACCGTCGTCACCTGCGGGCAGCACGAGGTCGGCGCGTCCACGGACGACAGCGAAGGGTCGTCCGCCGAGCTTGCCCTGGGCCAGCTCGGCGAGTCCGGCGATCTCGTCAGCAACTGCCGGGGCAGTGACCGCCAGCTCGTTGCCGTGCGCGTCGATCCGGCCCGCGAAGTCCTCAGCCACGACGACGCCCGCGGCACCGATGGCGATGTCGGTCTGACCCTCGCGCCAGGCCCGCCCGGCGGTGTCGGTGACGATGACTCCGACCGTGACGCCTGCCTGCTGCTGAAACGCAGAGCGCAGCCGGCGCGCCGAGGCGTCGGGATCGAGCGGTAACAGCACCGCCCAGCCTCGGGCGACGTTGGAGTTGTCGATGCCGGCCGCCGCCAGGGTCAGGCCCTGGCGCGTGCGCACGATGCTGGTCGCGCCGCGCCGTGCCACGACCCGCACGGTCTCAGCGCCGAGGTGCTCGTCGCGTGACCCCGGCAGCACGCGGCCTTCGGCCTTGCTGACCACCTTGCTGGTGACCACGACGATGTCGCCGTCGACGAGCTCGATCAGCGCAAGCAGAATGCTGGCCAGGTCGTCGCCGACCGTGATCTCGGGCACGCCGTCGGGAGCGCTCGCCGAGACGGTCACGGTGCCCCAGACGCCAGCTGGACCGCGGCTGCGGCCATCGCGGCCGTTGCGTCGTGGTCGGTCATCATCAACGGGACGGCGGCACACGCGATCCCGGCCTCCTGCACCCGGGCCACCTGGTCGGCGTCGTTCTCGTCGACCAGCCAGCCGTCGAGGATTCCCTCGCCATGGTGGCGTGAGCCGTAGTGCAGGCCGACTGCGCCCGCGCTGACTTCCACGCCGATCGAGGTGAGCATCTGCTCGGCCATGCCACGCACGTGGGCGCCGCCCACGATGGGGGACAGGCCGACGACCGGGGCCGTCGTGGCGCGCAGGGCCTCGCGCACCCGGGGAACTCCGAGGATCGTGCCGACCGAGACGACGGGGTTGGAGGGCGGGAGCAGCACCAGGTCGGCGTCGGTGATCGCATCGATCACACCTGGGCCCGGCGTGCAGCTCTCGAGCCCGACCACAATGACGGTCTCGGCGGGGACGGCAGCACGCAGCCGCACCCAGTACTCCTGGAAGTGCACGACCCGACGTCCACTCGGTGCCTCGGGGTCGGGGATCGCGACGTGCGTCTCGACTCGGTCGTCGGTCATCGGGAGCAGCGTGACCCCGGGCTTCCAGCGGGCGCAGAGCGCTGCGGTGACCTCGGAGAGGGAGTAGCCAGCGTCGAGCATCTGCGTGCGCACGAGGTGGGTCGCGATGTCGCGGTCGCCTAGACCGAACCACGTGGGCTCGACGCCGTACGCCGCGAGCTCGTCCTTGACGCTCCAGGTCTCGTCTCGGCGACCCCAGCCGCGCTCGAGGTCGATGCCGTCGCCGAGCGTGTACATGACCGTGTCCAGGTCGGGGCAGATCTTGAGGCCGTGCATCCAGAGGTCGTCTGCGGTGTTCGCGATGACCGTGACCTGGGTGTCGTTCGGCTCCGCCGGACCACCGTCCAGGCCCGGCAGAGTGCCCGTGGCGATCGCATGTTGCAGGCCTTGCAAGAACCTCGCTCCGCCCATGCCTCCGGAGAGCACGGTGATGTTCAACATGCCTCTACTCTGCCGCGCGGTGACCGCCCGATCGACACGGGACCCACGAGCCGGTGCAGCCCTACCAGATCGGGGCTTGACTTCGGCGTATGACAGGCATGTAATTCACACAATGTCGTTCGATGTTCCGCCGGCGCACCCCCTGGCCCGGTGGCCCTCGGACGAACCGGGATCAATGCGGGTCGAGAGGCATGAACCATGAGGGAACTATTTCTCCTGGAGCCGGAAACAGACGACGCCGGGTGGCAGGAGCGCGCTTTGTGTGCGCAGACCGATCCGGAGGCGTTCTTTCCGGAAAAGGGCGGGTCGACCCGCGAGGCGAAGAAGGTGTGCCTCACGTGCGAGGTGCGAGATGACTGCCTCGAGTCGGCTCTGATGAATGACGAGCGTTTCGGGATCTGGGGCGGTCTGTCCGAACGAGAACGTCGCAAGTTGAAGAAGCGAGCGGTCTGACCGCAGCCAGTTGTACGAGGGAGACCCCGACCGAACCGGTCGGGGTCCCTCGCATTTTCGGGACTTCTCGGCTGCCGTAGGTTGGCCGCCGTGCCCGTCCCGTCTGTCGCAGTGCTGCTGGTGAGCCACGATGGCGCGCGCTGGCTCCCCGGCACGCTCGAGGGGCTCGCCGAGCAGGCTGACCTGGTGGCCCGGGTCATTGCGGTCGACACCGGCAGTCGCGACGACAGTGTCGATCTGCTCACGACTGCCCTGACGGAGGATTTTTCCGGCCGCGGTGTGGTGCTCACCGCTCCGCCGGACACGTCCTTCCCCCAGGCCGTTGCCGTCGGAGTCGAGCACCTGCAGGAAAGCAGCGACGAGACACCGGAGTGGGTCTGGCTGCTGCACGACGACTCGCGCCCGGCCCCGGGTGCGTTGGCAGCACTTCTCGAGGTGGCTGCCGAGCGCACGGGAGCCGACATCCTCGGGCCCAAGTTGCGTGAGTGGCCTTCGCTGCGGCGGCTGCTCGAGCTGGGTGTCACCATCTCCGGCACCGGACGCCGCGAAACCGGCCTCGAGCGAGGCGAGTACGACCAGGGTCAGCACGACGACGTGCGTGAGGTGCTCGCCGTCAACACGGCCGGCATGCTCGTGCGCTACTCCGTGCTCGAGGAGCTCGACGGATTCGACCCCCAGCTGCCCATCTTCGGCAACGACATCGATTTCGGGTGGCGAGCCGCCACCCGGGGGCACACGACGCTCGTCGTGCCGCAGTCGGTGGTGTTCCACGCCGAGGCGGCCCACCGGGGCGTCCGGCAAACGCCGATGACCGGACGGCACACGCACTACCAAGAGCGTCGGGCCGCCATCTACACCATGCTCGTCAACGGGCCCGGGCGGACGCTGCCGTGGCGGGTGCTGCGTCTGGTGGCTGGCACGGCGCTGCGGATGCTGGGATTCCTCGCGGTCCGTTCGCCCGGCGAGGCGCTCGACGACCTGGCGGCCCTGGTGTCGGTGCTCTCCAGGCCGAGCATGCTGCGCTCGGCTCGCGCCGATCGCGCCCAGGGCGAGCCGGCGCGCGCAGCGCCGCTGCTTGCGCCGTACTGGGTTCCTTACCGGCACGGACTCGACTTCGTCGGCGACCTCGTCGCCGCCGTCACCAATCAAGCTGCCGACGTCGCTGAGCGACGGCGGATCGCCGCAGCCGAGCTCGATCCGTCGTCGCAGGCCGCCAGCCGGGTCCGCGCCGACGAGGACGACGAGCTCAGTGACACCGGCATCGTGGCGCGG
The DNA here is from genome assembly GCA_049583775.1 of Nocardioides sp. Taxonomy (GTDB): domain Bacteria; phylum Actinomycetota; class Actinomycetes; order Propionibacteriales; family Nocardioidaceae; genus Nocardioides. The sequence goes on along the minus strand of JBAUWM010000421.1, from coordinate 634 downwards.
TTCTTGACCAACCCTGTGGCACTCACGCTCAGTGGCGTGGTGCTGGTGGCCGTGGTGGCGTCGCGCACCGCGATTGGCTCCGTGACCGGTGGCGCCCTCTCGCCAGTGCCATCAGACGTCGGCGACTGGTGGAGCCTGCACCTGCACTCGTGGCACCAGCTCGGTCTCGGCACCGACGTGCCTGCCCCGCCGTACGTGCCGGTCCTCGCCCTGCTCGCCTCGGTGGTGGGCACCACGTGGGCCGTCAGTCTGCTGATGCTGCTCGCTGTCCCCTTCGCATTGTGGGGTTCGTGGCGGTTCTTGCGGGTCGCCGGACGTCTGGTCAGTCCCCGCGGGGCACCCCGGTGGTTGCTCGTCGGGGGAGCGACGACCTATGCCCTGGTGCCGGTCACGTCTGGAGCCTGGGCCGAGGGACGCCTCGGCTTGGTCGTGGCTACGGCTCTGGTGCCGTGGGTGGCTCACGCGGCCGTCGGGTTCGCCGACCCCGACCCCGAGCTGCGCCAGCGTTCGGGCTGGCGGGTGGGGCTACTGCTAGGTCTCGCGACCGCATTCGCCCCCCTGGCCTGGTTCGTGGTGGCGGCGCTGGTCGCCGTGGTGCTGCTGGCCGGACGCCGGCTCGTGCCCGGCGCTGTCG
>JBAUWM010000420.1:0-3840 GCA_049583775.1 Nocardioides sp. | reverse complement strand
AGCGATGGGTCGCCGAGCCGCCGAAGCGGGTTGATGCGCCCGAGCGCACGCCGTTCGAGCGAGACCGCGCGCGCGTGGTGCATGCAGCGGCGTCTCGACGGCTGGCCGCCAAGACTCAAGTGGTCGGTCCGCAGTCCGACGACTTCGTGCGCAACCGGCTGACGCACAGCCTCGAGGTCGCCCAGGTGGCGCGCGATCTGTCGCGAGCGCTGGGCAGTCAGCCCGACATCGCCGAGACGGCGGCGCTGGCTCACGACCTGGGGCACCCTCCCTTCGGCCACAACGGTGAGCGAGCACTCGCTGACCTGAGCGGCCCGTGCGGAGGCTTCGAGGGCAACGCCCAGACCCTGCGGCTGCTGACCCGGCTGGAGGCGAAGACGTTTGACGGCGACCGCTCCGTGGGGCTCAACCTCACCCGCGCAACCCTCGATGCCTGCACCAAGTACCCGTGGACGCGTGGGGCCGGCCCCGACCCGGTGAAGTTCGGTGTCTACGAAGACGACCAGCCCGTCTTCGCTTGGCTTCGCGAGCCCGACGTCGGTCAACGGCAGTGTCTGGAGGCACAGATCATGGATCTCGCCGACGACGTCGCCTACTCCGTCCATGACGTGGAGGACGGCGTGGTCGCCCACCGGCTCGAGCTCACCCGGCTCGATCCGGCGGCGGTCTGGGACACGGTGCGCAATTGGTACCTGCCCGAGGCAACCGACGACGTCCTCGACCACACGCTCGCTGCCCTTCAGTCGGTCGGTAGCTGGCCGCGCGACGCCTACGACGGCTCTCGCCGCAGCTTGGCGGCCCTCAAGAACCTGACCAGCGACCTGATCGGGCGGTTTTGCGGAGCTGTGCAGCACGCGACCTTTGCTGCGAGCGAGGGACCTTTCATCCGGTTCGCGGCGGACGTCGTCGTGCCGCCCGAGACCCGGCTTGAGATTGCCGTGATGAAGGGAATCGCTGCGCATTACGTGATGCAGGCCGCCGACCGCGTCGCGCCCATGGAGCGGCAGCGCGAGGTGATCACCGAGCTCGTCGCCGCTCTGCTCGACCAGGGTCCCGATGCTCTGGACCCGGTCTTCGTCGCCGACTGGGACGCCGCCCGCGACGATTCGGCTCGACTCCGAGTGGTCGTCGACCAGGTCGCCTCGCTCACTGACGCCAGCGCTGTGGCTCGCCACGCGCGGATCTGCGGAGGAGCGCCCACGCCCTGACGGTTCGTCGGAGGGTCGCCGTACACTCGCGCTCGTGGCAGGCCGGATCCGCGAAGACGACATCGCTGCGGTCCGTGAGAAGGTCCGCATCGACGAGGTCATTGGCGAGTACGTCACGCTCCGCAACGCTGGAGGCGGCTCGCTCAAGGGGCTCTGCCCCTTTCACGACGAGAAGTCCCCGTCGTTCAACGTGAACCCGAGTCGGGGATTCTTCCACTGCTTCGGCTGCCAGGAGGGGGGAGATGTCCTCACCTTCCTGATGAAGATCGATGGCCTGGCGTTCTCCGAGGCGGTCGAGCGGCTCGCCGACAAGGTCGGGGTGCAGTTGCGTCGCGAGGAGGGCGACGCGCACGACGACCGCCCGAAGGGACCACCGCGGCAACGGCTCGTCGAGGCGAATCGGCAGGCGCAGGAGTTCTATGCCGAGCAGTTGAATGGCGCCGACGCGGTGGCCGGGCGGCAGTTTCTCAACGAGCGTGGATTCGACCAAGCCGCCGCCGAGCACTTCGGCATGGGGTTCGCCCCGCGCGATGGCGAGGCGCTCTTCAAGCACCTCCGCGGCCGCGGCTTCAACCAGGACGAGCTGGTGGCCGCCGGCGTCGTTGCTGTCGGCCGGTCGGCGTATGACCGTTTCCGTGGGCGGCTGCTGTGGCCGATCCGCGATCCCAGTAGCGCCACCATCGGGTTCGGTGCTCGTCGCATCTTTGACGACGACAAGATCGAGGCCAAGTACCTCAACACCCCCGAGACCACCCTCTACAAGAAAAGCCAGGTGCTCTACGGCATCGACCTAGCCCGCCAGGCGATCGGCAAGTCGTCGCAGGCCGTCGTTGTCGAGGGTTACACCGACGTCATGGCCTGCCACCTCGCCGGCGTCACCACCGCCGTGGCCAGCTGTGGCACGGCGTTCGGTGAAGACCACACCCGTGTGCTGCGCCGATTTCTCCATGACCACGAGGAGTTCCGCGGCGAGGTCATCTTCACCTTCGACGGCGACGCTGCAGGTCAGAACGCTGCACTCAAGGCGTTTGCCGGCGACCAGCGTTTCGTCTCCCAGACCTACGTGGCAGTGCAGCCCGAGGGTCTCGACCCCTGCGACCTGCGCATCCGCGACGGCGACGCGGCCGTGCGCGAGCTCGTGGCCAGCCGGGTGCCGCTCTACCGGTTCGTGCTCGGCAACGTCGTGAGCCAGTTCGATCTCGACCGCGCCGACGGCCGGATCGATGCACTGCGCGCGGGGGCCCGGCTCGTGTCGAGCGTCCGTGACCGTTCGAAGGTCGATGCCTTTGCTCGTGAGCTAGCCGGCATGGTCGGCGTCGACATCGACGAAGCGCGGAGCGAGGTACGGCGCGCGGCGAACCGCAAGCCGTCCGCCGAGCAGCCCCCCCGATCAGACGCGGCACCCGCGGTGCAGCCGGTTCGGAGCGCGGTCCCCGACCTGCGCGACCCTCGCTTCTCCATCGAGCGGGAGACGCTCAAGCTGGTGCTCCAGCACCCGATCGCGATCGGGCGCACGACGGCGAGCATCGGCTCCAACGACTTCACGCATCCCACCTATCGCGGCCTCTGGGACCTCGTCGCCGCCGCTGGTGGCACCGTCGCCGGCGCCGACGATCCCAGTTGGGTCACCCGGCTGCGCGACGCCGCGCCCGACCCGGCCGTGTCATCGGCGATCAGCGCGCTGGCCGTCGAGCCGCTGCTCACAGCCAAGGCGCCCGAGGCTGGCTACGTCGCGCACCACGTCTTCCGGCTCCTCGAACTGACGGCGCTGCGACGCATCGCCGAGGTGAAGTCGCGCCTACAGCGCACCAATCCGGTCGAGCAGGCTGCCGAGTACAACAAGATGTTTGGTGAACTCGCGGCCCTCGAGCAGCACCGTCGCGGGCTGCGCGACGAGATCATCGGAGACGTGTGAGACGGTCGACGCGGAGTGCCCGTCCTGACCTGCCGATCGGGCCGGGGGAGCGGCTTCTGGCCTGGGCCCATGACACTGAGGGTGCCATCGTCGGGGCGACGCGCGACGCGCTCTACCTGCCGGGTGCCCGCATCCCGTGGGAACAGGTCGAGGCCGCCGACTGGGACCTCGACTCGTCCACGCTGCGCGTCAGCGAGGTGGGCGCGTGGGGTTCCAGCCGCCCTGAGCATCGCTTCGTCCTCGACGCTCCCGGCAAGTTGCTGCAGCTGGTGCGAGAGCGGGTCACGGCGAGTGTGGTTCTCCAGCGCCACGTGCCGGTGACCGAGCGCCGTGGAGTTCGCGTGATAGCTCGTCGGGCGCCCGGTGGAAGGGGTGGCCTCGCGTGGGTCTACGAGTACGACGAGGGCATCGATCCTGACGATCCGGCCGTCCGGCTAGCGGCGGCGGAGGCCTTGCGCGCGGCGCGCGACGAACTCGGTGAGGTCTGAATTTCAACCGGGCAGGACGCCTTGCTAACCTATCCCCGCACGATCCCCTGTAGCTCAACTGGCAGAGCATTCGACTGTTAATCGGAGGGTTGTTGGTTCGAGTCCAACCGGGGGAGCGTGCAGAAGGGCCCGAGGCGTCACGCCTCGGGCCCTTCGTCACTCTCTCTGCTCGCCGGGCGGGCCTGTGGACAAGAACCTCTGCAGCAGTCGGCGTCGTGATCCTCTCGAC
>JBAUWM010000419.1:0-1760 GCA_049583775.1 Nocardioides sp. | reverse complement strand
ACGCCGGGGTGCGCCTCGTGCTCGGCTCCGACGCGCCGGTCTCGCCGCTCGACCCCTGGTTGGCGATGGCAGCCGCCATCCACCGCAGCGGCGATGAGCGCGATCCTTGGCATCCCGAGCAGGCCCTGACCGCACGCGAGGCTCTCGCCGCGTCCGTCGACGAGCAGCCGATGGTCGGGGTCGGGTCGCGCGGCGACCGGGCGCTGCTCGATCACGATCCGCTGGTGGTGGCCGGCGACTCGGCTCAGACCGCCCACACGCTGCGCGGCATGCAGGTGGCGCTCACCGTGGTCGCCGGGCGAATCGCGCACCGCGCCGGCGTCTGAGCGGGCGGGACGGCGTCCCGCCCGTCACACGGCCACCACTCCTCGGCCGATCGCTCCGCTTCTGCACCGATATTTCGGCTGAGAAGCGGAGCGTTCACCGGCTACCCGGGGAACGCGGCACCGGCGAGCGTCAGAGCATCGCAATGATCAGGTCGGCCACGGCACGCTGCTCGGCGGGGTAGGGGTGCAGGCCCATCGCTCGCTTCGGGTCGCCTCGCACGCCGGCTACCCACGGCTCGTGGGAGCAGATGTCGTGGCCCTGGCTGGCAGCGACCAGGTCGACGTACTCGGCGCCGGCTCGGACGCCGCCGTCGCGCACCGAGTCTGCGAGCCGAAGATTGAGGTCGCGCGTGTAGACGTAGTCGCCACGCGCCAGGGGAAGCTTGGCCCGGCAGGTGCCCTCGGAGGGCAACAACTGCGGGTATCCGACCAGGAAGATACGGGCGTTGGGGGCACGCTTGCCGATGCTGCGCACCACCCGGGCCACGTTCCGCTCGATCTCGATGAGCTGGCGCTCGAGCTTGTCCTTGCCCTTGGAGTTCAGGTTTCGTTCGCGGCACGGCGCGCCCGCCGGGTCTCGCTCGGCCAGCCGGAGGCAGGTGAAGATCATCTTGGCGAAGAAGTTCGAGTCGTTGGCGCCGATCCCGAGCGTGACGAGGTCGGTGTCGGACGACAGTGCGTCGAGCTGGGGCGGGCGGCTCTCGCTGGTGAACTTCTGCTCGTAGAACATGCTGACGGTCGATGCGCCGGAGCAGCTGACGTCGGTCACCGACATCTCGAGGCTGCGCGCGACCAGCGACGGATAGTTGAGGTCGGAGTTCAAGCAGGCATCGATCTCGGTTTCCTCGACCAACGGAAACAGCGGGGCGGCGGTGTAGGAGTCACCCATCGCCACGTAGTTCGACGGGAACGGTGTGGCCGTCGACGTCGACGTTGTGGTCGGCTCCGAGGAGACGGGGTTGACGCCCGTCGTAGGGCTGCATGCCGTCAGGCCGACCAGGGTCGCCGCGAGCACCATCGCCGCGGGCACGCGCACGCCGCGGGGTCGAGGTGAACTGGCCATGACCAAATCCTACGAGAGCGAACCTCGCGCTACAGCATCTCTGCAATCAACGTGGCAACTGATTCTTGTTCGACTGCGAGCGGGTGGAACGGGATAGTCCCGTCGGGAGCGGTCTCGATGCCGGTGATCCAGGGGTCGTCGGAGCAGATGTCGTGGCCTTCACTGGCCTCATAGAGGTCGAGGTAGTCCAGGTCGCGCTCCAGCGCCGGCGCTCTGAGGACGTCGACCAGCCGCTCGTTGACCTCCCGGAGCAGAGGGAGGTCGCCGGCAGCCAGCGGCAGTCGGTCGCGACAGCCGGCGTCGTCGGGAAGCAACCGGGGGTAACCGACCACGATCACGCGGGCGTTCGGTGCCGCGTCGACCACCGCGTC
>JBAUWM010000418.1:0-4041 GCA_049583775.1 Nocardioides sp. | reverse complement strand
ATGGCCAGCCTGTTGATCCTGCAGACCGTTACCGACGCCGGCCTGGGCGCCTGCTTCTTCGGCATAGTCCCTGACCGGCTCGACCACCTGCGCGCCGCGTTCGCCATTCCCGGCAGCCACGACCCGATCGGCGTCATCTCAATCGGGCACCCGGCTCCCGGCGGCTCGCGCGGCTCCCCCACCCGACGCGCACGCACCCCGTGGCAGGAATCGGTGCACCGCGGCGGCTGGTGAGCCCCTCGTAAACTGGCCACAGGGGGTGAGCCCGATGACCGACGACGAGCGCAACCAACCAGACCGCAGCCAGCCCGCGACCGAGCGCGACGAGCGCACCGGCAAGGGCGCCGCGGCTGCCCGCATGCAGCACCAGACCCAGTGGGTCGACCAGCAGATCAGGCTGGCCATGGAGCGCGGCGACTTCGACAACCTGCCCGGGGCAGGCAAGCCGATCAAGGGGCTCGGCGAGACCCACGACCCCGACTGGTGGCTCAAGCAGATGGTCGAGCGCGAACAGATCGCCGTCTTGCCACCCAGTCTCCAGCTGCGCAAGGACGACGCCGCGCTTGATGCGCGTCTCGACTCGATCCACTACGAGGACGGCGTGCGCGAGCTCGTCGCCGAATTCAACGAACGGGTGATCCGGGCTCGATACTCGCTGATGCCCGGCCCCCCGCTGATCACGATGCCGCGCGATGTCGACGAGACCGTCGCCGCGTGGCGTGAAAGACGCGAGACCAGACGAGCTCAGGCGGCAGCGCAGCGAGAGCCCGTGACCCCGTCCCGTCGGCGCCGTTGGTGGCATCGATGCGACAGCCGAGACGCCTGAGCTCCGCTCGCGCGTGGCATCTTGAGCCACGGCCGGTCGTGGGGACCGCAGGGTCGATGCCGCCCTGCTCTTCCTCGACGTGTCCGGATTCACCCGACTGTCGGAGCGTTAGGCAAACCTGCGCCCGACCGGCATCGACGGCGTCGAGCTGGAGATCGAGCGCTTGGAAGGTAGCGGCCCCAACCCCGGCGGGGACGAGATCCGGCGGCTCTTGGCTCAACTCAGGCACCAGGCATCTGCTCGACCCTGCCGGAGTGATCACATCGAACTTTGAGCGAGGTCTCGTCACGCCGTCTGGGTGAGATGCGTCGCAGCCTCAGCAGGTGAACGGCTGCTAACTTGCCGGGCATGCGTAGCAGCAAGGATTTCTTCCGTCCGCTGGCCGTCGGTGCCCCCACGCCACCGACCCAGATCCCGTTCCGGCCCAGTCGCGCCATCCACTTCTTCGACCCGAGCAACGCGAAGATGGCCTCGAAGATCCCCGACATGGTCGGCACCGTCGACGTATTGCTCGGCAACCTCGAGGACGCCGTCAAGGCCGACAACAAGGTGGCCGCGCGTGAGGGTCTGGTCTCGATCGCACGGAGCACTGCCGATCTCGGGGGGAGCGGTCCCACCCAGCTGTGGACGCGGATCAACTCGCTCGACAGCCCGTGGGCGCTCGACGACCTGACCACCTTGGTGCCGGCGATCGGCGACAAGCTCGACGTGATCATGGTGCCGAAGGTGCAGGGCGCCGAGGACATCCACTACGTCGACCGGTTGCTCGCCCAGCTCGAGGCCAAGGCTGGGCTAGAGAAGCCGATCCTGGTGCACGCGATCCTCGAGACCGCCCGCGGCGTGGCCAACGTGGAGGAGATCTGCGGGGCCTCGCCGCGCATGCAGGGGCTTTCGCTCGGCCCGGCCGACCTTGCCGCCGACCGGCGGATGAAGACCACCCGTGTCGGTGGCGGCCACCCCGGCTACCTGGTGCGCCAGGACCCGGACCCCGACCAGCCCGACGCGCAGCGACCCACCTACCAACAAGACCTGTGGCACTACACGATCTCGCGGATGGTCGACGCGTGCGCGATGCACGGCATCTACCCCTACTACGGACCGTTCGGTGACATCGCCGACGTGACCGCGTGCGAAGACCAGTTCCGCAACGCGTTCCTGCTCGGGTGCGTTGGCACATGGAGCCTGCACCCCAAGCAGATCGCCATCGCCAATCGAGTCTTCAGCCCTTCGGTCGAAGACATCACGCATGCCCGACGCGTCGTGGCAGCCATGGGCGACGGCACCGGAGCAGTGATGCTCGACGGCAAGATGGAGGACGACGCCTCCCTCAAGCAGTGCCTGGTGATGGTCGACCTCGCCGAGCAGTTGGCCGCCATCGACCCCGAGCTCAAGAAGCAGTACGACGCGATCGAGGTTCCGTCCTGATGTCTGACTTCACCCCGCTGCGCTCGGTGCTGTACATGCCGAGCTCGAATGAACGAGCCCTCGAAAAGGCCAAGTCGATCGCCTGCGACGGCCTGATCCTCGACCTCGAGGACGCCGTCGCTCCTGACGCCAAGCCTGCTGCCCGCGAGACCGCGTGCGTGGCTGCGTCGTCGGGTGAATACGGACGCCGCACCGTGACGATTCGCGTCAACGGCATCGGCACCCAGTGGCACGACGCCGACATCGCGGCCGCGTCCGCTGCTGGGCCGGCTGCCATCGTCGTCCCCAAGGTCAACAGCGCCGCCGAGGTGCAGCAGCTGGTGGCCGCGATGGAGAGGGCCGGCGCTCCCGACCACACCAAGCTTTGGGCGATGATCGAGACGCCGGTGGCGATCCTCGACGCACTCTCGATCGCGCGGGCGTCCGAGCGTCTGTCGGTGCTGGTGATGGGCACCAACGACCTGGTCAAGGAGCTGTACGCCGAGCACGTGCCCGGCCGCGCGCCGATCCTGCCGTCGCTGCACACCGCGTTGCTGGCGGCGCGGGCCGCTGGCATCGCGATCGTCGACGGCGTCTACAACGACGTGAAGAACCTCGACGGCTTCATCGCCGAGTGCGACCAGGGCCGCCAGATGGGGTTCGACGGCAAGACGCTGATCCACCCCGGTCAGGTCGACGGCGCCAACACCGCCTTCGCCCCGAGCGAGCAGGCCGTCGACGACGCCCGCGGGTTGATCCAGGCCTGGGAGGACGGCAAGGGCTCCGGCGTCGTCACCTACAACGGCAAGATGGTCGAGAACCTGCACGTCGAATCGGCCGAGCGCACGCTGAGCATCCACGAGGCGATCTCCGCGCTCGAAGGCTGAGCCCGATGCGCGCCGTCGTGCAACGGGTGGCCGCGGCGTCGGTGTCGGTCGCCGGCGAGGTGGTCGCCGCAATCGACGAGCCCGGACTGTTGGTCTACCTGGGCGTCACCCACGACGACAGTGACACCGACGTCACGTGGATGGCGCGCAAGCTCTGGGACACCCGACTGTTGCGCGACGAGCAGTCGTGCTCGGACACCGGGGCGCCCCTGCTCGTGGTCAGCCAGTTCACGCTGTACGGCGACGCCCGCAAGGGACGTCGTCCCACCTGGCAGGCGGCCGCGCCCGGCCCGGTTTCCGAGCCGCTCTACGACGCGGTGTGCGTGGCACTGGTCGACCTCGGCGCTCGGGTGGAGCGCGGGGTGTTCGGCGCCGACATGCAGGTCTCCTCGGTCAACGACGGCCCCATCACCCTCCTGCTCGACTCACCCCGACGCTGACCCGTCGGAGATAGGAGACGGGTCAGCGGTCGTCGAGCTGTTTGACGAGCTTCACGGGTGCGGTACGGCGGTAGGAGGCGTCGAGCAGCTCGGCCACCTCGGCCCAGTCGGTGCCGTCGTCGAGATCGACGCCGAGCCAACCCGAGGGCCCGAGGTAGGCGGGCACGAAGACGCGCTCGTCGTCCAGCAGCGCCAATCGCTCGACGTCGTCGACGAGCACGATCACGCTCTGGTCATGCTGCAACCACTCGCCGTCGACGCGCAACGAGCCGCCGTAGTAGGCGAAGACCTTGGTGGTGAAGAAGGCTGGGCGGCCGTGCGACACCTTCATCTCGGCGCTGGGCAAGGCCAGCGCCATCTTGCTGACCTCGGCCAGCACCGGGTCGTCGTCGCGGAACATCTGCGGGTGGGCCATCACCGTCAGCCCCAGACTTCGCGGACGCGGTCGGCCCAGGCTGCTGCTTGGGCATGGCCGGCGCGGGCC
>JBAUWM010000417.1:0-1722 GCA_049583775.1 Nocardioides sp. | reverse complement strand
CGTCTGGAAAGTTGCGTTCGACGAGGTAGCGGGGCATCGGATTCTCCTGAGATTGAGGGGTGATGGACACCTCGAAACCTAGGGTCGCCGGGTCGCTGCACGAATCGGTGAGCCTCACCCATCTTGGGTGAGCGCCTCACCCAGCTCGGCGCGGGTGGCGACCCCGCGTTTGGCCAGTACCGAGGAGACGTGATGCTCGACGGTGCGCCGTGACAGCACCAGCTGGTCGGCGATCTGGGGATTGGACATGCCTCGCTGGACCAGGCGCAGCACCTCGACCTCGCGCTGGGTCAGTCCGTCCGGATGCTCTCGTGTGCTGGCACGGGACGGACGCGGGACGGGTCTGCCCTCGGACCTCAGTCGGGCTCGAGTCCGAGCGGCCAGCGGCCGCGCTCCGAGTCGATCCTGGATCGCCAAAGAACGGGAGAGGGCCGCGTTATCGCCGCCCAGCAGCGCCAGCGCCTCTTCGTAAGGGCAACCCAGGTGACGCCATGCGGTCGCGGCACCGTCCCAGTCTCCCTCTACCTCGAGGCGACACGGCTCAGCCATGAACTCGGTCGGCCCGGGGTCGGCGCCCAGGCGCCACCTCCACACGCCGATCTCGCCGCGGGCCCAGGCGCTGTCTGTCAGTTGAGCAGCGGCGTGGGCCTCATCGAGACACGCGCGTCCGGCCTCGAGACGCCCGTGCAGCCAGTGCAGCTCGGCGTGAGCGCACAAAGCTGGCCAGCGATGCTGGAGTTCCATCCTCGACGTGTCGTCAGTTGCAGCCAGGGCTTCCTCGGGGCGCGGATCGCCGCGGCGGATCCGCAGCCGGGCGATCACCCCCAGACTCGTCAGTCTGGCCACCGGGGTGGTGGCGGGCCCAGCATCGACCTCCATGGAGGCGGCCAGGGCGTCGTCCCAGCGGCCGAGCTCGAGCAGGATCCGCGCTCGCCAGGCGCGGCCATAGGCCGAGGCGTAGTTCTGGTCGTAGCGGTCGCAGAGCTCGTCGAGCTGGTCAAGAGCCTCCAAGGCCGCTCCGTAGCTGCGCACTTCGCCGAGTCCGCTGCCGAGCATCAGCAGGCCGTCCGTCTCCAGGCGCACGTCTCGGCGTCGCCTGGCGTCCACGAGCGATTCCTCGACCAAGCGGCGACCCAGCTCGACGTCTCCGGTCACGATCTGCGTCGTGCCCTCGACCTGCAGAGCACGCGCCCTGATCGCGTCGGCGCCGAGGACACCCGCGACCCCACCCGCTTCTCGGGCATTCTCGAGCGCATCGAGATGGTGGCGGGCGAACATGTCCTGCGACGCCGCCACGTAGAGCGCCTCGGCCAGCGCGAGCGAGGGGCCGCTGGCACGCAGGGTGTCGACCGCCTCACTGATCGCCTCCCGGGCCGCAGGCGGGTCTCCGGCTCGCCACCGAGCCTTGGCAGCCTGGGTCAGGGCCTCGCCGCAGAGAGCGGCATCGCCGAGGCGGCGGCTGAGACTGACCGCCTCCTCCGCCCGGTCGCGGGACGCCTCGATGGATCCGCTGCGGCTGAGGGCCTCACTCAGCCCCTGGAGGAGACGGGCAGCCCGGCCGTCCTCCACGTCCCGGGTGGCGTCGAGAGCAACCGCGAACAGGTCTGCAGCCTCGCGGGCCGAGCCTCTCTGCAGGGCCGCGCCGGCCGCGGCGCCGGCGTGGAGACTGATCAGGTCAGGCTCGGCCGAGGCGATCGCGTGGTGGGCGACGCGAGTGATCTC
>JBAUWM010000416.1:0-2830 GCA_049583775.1 Nocardioides sp. | reverse complement strand
GCCCTACGCCGCCCGGCTGGCAGGAAAGCTCCCCCACGCACCCATGGGCGCCATGGTCGGGGGCCCGATCATCTTGGTCAACAGCGTCGCCGTGCTCGGCACCGTCGCCGACCTGCCCCTGTGGTTGGACCTGTCGCTGCTGGTGGGTTGGATCAGTGTCGTCGCTCAGATCGCATGGCGTGCGTGGCACCGCGAACGAGTCGCCTCCACGGAGCAGCTCGTGGTCGATCCCGCCTCCGCACCCTCGGCGCCTGCGCCCTCACCGGCATGATCGTAGGACTAGCCTCGACCGCACGAAGACCGAATCGGACCGATTGACAACGAGGCCGCCACACTGTGAGGTCGAGGTCCCACACTCTCCCCGATTCGAGGTTCGGCCGTGGCCCACAGCTCCGTGACCGTTGACGACCACATCGCTGACGAGGGCGGGCTCAAGCGGTCCATCACCGGTCGGCAGCTGTTTTTCTACACCTTGGGCGACGTGCTGGGCTCGGGGATCTACGTGCTCATCGGGCTCGTCGCCGCTGCGGTGGGTGGGGCTTTTTGGCTGGCGTTCGGCGCCGGGGTGGCGGTCGCGGCGATTACCGGCTCGGCCTACGCCGAGCTGGTGACGAAGTACCCCCAGGCCGCTGGATCGTCGCTCTACGTCCAGAAGGCGTTCGGCAACAAAGCGCTCACGTTTCTTATCACCGTCTCGTTTCTGGCAGCTAGCTTCGCGGCCACTGGCTCGCTCGCCGCCGGTTTCTCGTCGTACTTCGGCGAGCTGTGGGCTGGACCGCCTGCGTTGCTGATCTCGCTCGCGTTCGTTGCCGTACTGGTGTTCGTCAACTACATCGGCATCACCGAGTCGGTGGTCGCGAACATGATCATGACTTTCATCGAGCTCAGCGGCCTGGTCATCGTGATCGTCATCGCGATCGTTTTCATCGCCCAAGGCAACGCCGACTTCGCGACGCTCACCGACATCAGCGTCGCGGGCAACCCGGCGCTGGCCGTCCTCGCCGGCGTGGCGCTCTCCTTCTTCGCGATGACCGGCTTCGAGAACACCGCCAACGTGGCCGAGGAGACGATCGACCCCTACAAGGCCTTCCCGCGTTCGCTCGTCGGCGGCATGGCCGTGGCGGGCGTCGTCTACGTGCTGGTCTCCATGGCGGCGGCACTGACGGTGCCCACCGACCAGCTCGCCGAATCCGACGTCGCACTGCTCGAGGTCGTCAAGCAGGGCATCCTGCCGTTCTCCACCGACCTGATGACGAACATCTTCACCGTCATCGCTCTTGTCGCGATCACCAACACGGCGCTGGTCACGCTGGTCACGCAGCCGCGCATCCTCTACGGCATGGCCCGCGAGGACGTGGTCCCTGGGGTCTTCGCGAAGATCCACCCGACTCGACGCAGCCCGTGGGTAGGACTGCTCTTCGGCGGTCTCGTGGTGGGCGCCCTGCTTGTCGCCGGGACACTTGTCCTGGAGGCCGGTGGCAAGCTCGACCTGGTCGAGCGGCTCGCCCTGGTGACGGTGGTCTTCCTCCTCGCGATCTACGCGCTCGTTATCGTGACGTGCCTCAAGCTGCGCGGCCGCGACGAGCACGACCGTACGTTCCGAGCCAACACGCCCCTGCTGCTCCTGGGGCTGGCCGGCAACCTCGCGATCCTCTACTACGTGATCTACGACGACCCGAAGTCCTTGCTCTGGTGCGCCGCGCTGCTCGCCATCGGCGGGGTGCTCTACCTCGCGGAGACGCTCTTCGGCAGCAAGTCCGGACCCGCCGGCGCCCCCGGCGCAGCCACCACCTCCGACCTGACGGGAGACCAGTGATGCACGTCATCGTCGCCACCGACGGCTCCAAGCAGTCCCTGGCTGCCGCGCGCCACCTGAAGTCCTTCGCCGACCCGGCCGCCATCACCGACGTCACCGTGTTGGCGGTCATCCGCCCGCTGGCTGCCGTGGCCTTCGCCGACGAGCTCTCCGACAGCCAGCAGAAGGCATCCTGGGACACGCTGTCCTTCCGGGACGCAGCCAACAACGCCGTCGAGATCATCGCCACCGAGTTCGAAACCTGGGGACCCAAGGTGCACAAGCGCGTGCGTTCTGGATCTCCTGCCAACGAGATCCTCAAGGAGGCCAAGCAATATGACGCTGGGCTGGTGGTCGTCGCCGCAGGAGCCCGTGGGATCAGCGAAGGCGTGCTGATCGGCAGCACCGCACAGCGAGTGCAGCACTACGCGCCGTGCCCCGTCCTCGTTGTACGCCCGCGACCCAAGACGTCCGCAAGAGCGAAGAAGGCGAAGAAGGCCTGACCTCAGACGATGGGGCGCCCGGTGCGTTCGGCGATAGACCTACCGTGGCGAGGGTGTGAGCGGAGGCCCGCTCGTGCAATCGAGTCGCACGAGCGGGGAGGGTGTTCACCGCGCGGGCAAGGCGCACCACCAACACAAGTGCCAGCGAACACGGCCTGCGCCCTGAGCTCGTCCTGAGTCCAGGTATCGGGTGACCGATGAGAACGCGCAGTGGCGCAGGTCGGTCTCGGTACGTCAACCACGAGGAGCCTTCTCATGCCCCAGTACGTCATTTTCTTCAACCAGCAGTGGGTGGGAGACCACCCGGCCGAGTGGTTTCAGAGCCGCGGGCCACTGGCTAACGCCGTTGTCGAGGACATCAAAGCTGCCAATGCGTTCGTCGCTGCCGGCGGGCTGGTCGAGGACGACGTTCAAGCGGCGCACGCCGACGCAACCAGCGGCGCACTCGTCGTCGAAAATGGCCCCTACGCGCCAGACGAGCAACGGGTGGGCGGACTGACCATCATCGACGTTGCCGATGACGCTACTGCTC
>JBAUWM010000415.1:0-8119 GCA_049583775.1 Nocardioides sp. | reverse complement strand
GGTCTCGACGACGCCGTCGCTCGTACCTCGCAACGCCTGCTCGACCACCGGGGGCTGGCCGGTGGTCGAGCAGCGAGCTTTAGCGCGCCTCGTCGAGACCCGGTGAGCCAAACGACCTGATCGTGCGGGCCGCGGGGGTCTCGACGACGCCGCCGCTCGTACCTCGCAACGCCTGCTCGACCACCGCCAGGCGACTCCGTGCCTCAGATGGGCGTGCGGTGGAAGTTCTGGAACGAGCGCGATGGGGTCGGTCCGCGCTGGCCCTGGTAGCGCGAGCCGTACTTCTCCGAGCCGTACGGGTGGTCCGACGGCGAGGAGAGCCGGAAGAAGCAGAACTGACCGATCTTCATGCCCGGGTAGAGCTTGATGGGAAGGGTCGCGACGTTGGCGAGCTCAAGGGTCACGTGGCCCGAGAAACCAGGGTCGACGAAACCTGCCGTCGCGTGGGTGAGCAGGCCGAGGCGTCCGAGCGACGACTTGCCCTCCACTCGGGCGGCGATGTCGTCGGGGAGTGTGATGACTTCATAGGTCGAACCCAGCACGAACTCGCCGGGGTGCAAGATGAACGCCTCGTCGCCCTCCGGCTCCACCACGCGGGTCAGGTCGGACTGGTCGGCCGCGGGATCGATGTGTGGGTACCGATGATTCTCGAAGACCCGGAAGTACCGATCGAGCCGAACGTCGATCGAGGAGGGCTGAACCATCCCCGGGTCGTAGGGATCCAGGGCCACGCGGCCAGCGTCGATCTCGGCCGTGATGTCGCGATCAGACAGCAGCACGATGGCACCCTACCGGCACGGCGGCAGCCAACAGAGCCCGGACGAACACCCCATGGGAGGCTAAGCCCGTGCGCCTATCCCGGCAGGTCGGCCGAGCGGCCACAACCGCCCTGCTGCTGGTCGCAGTCGCCGCCCTGTACAACCTCGCTCTGCTCCTCTACTTGGCCTTGTCCCTCGATCCTGCACTGACTCGCGCGACCGACGCGGCGCGCAACGTCCGGCTGGCGCACCAGGGCATGCTCGACCAGGAGACCGGGCTTCGCGCCTACCTGATCACCGGCGACACGGGCTTTCTCAATC
This sequence comes from Nocardioides sp., assembly GCA_049583775.1. Taxonomy (GTDB): domain Bacteria; phylum Actinomycetota; class Actinomycetes; order Propionibacteriales; family Nocardioidaceae; genus Nocardioides. The sequence goes on along the minus strand of JBAUWM010000415.1, from coordinate 7,040 downwards.
CTTACCGCAACGGGGTGAGCGCCGAAGTGACACAAGCCCCCATGGCGCGAGACAGCCTCGAGAGAGAGCCAGAGCTCGCTGAGCTCATCGACGTCCGCAAGGCGGCGGTAGTGGCGTGGACGTCGCAGTGGGCCGGGGAGGCGCTGGCCCGTGGAGAAGCCTTCGCGGCCGCGCCCATCGACGAGGTGCAGACGCAGTTCGTGCGCGATGGCAAGGCGTTGTTCGACGTCTACCGAGCGGCCAACACCGAGGCGCAGGCCGGCGCCGACAACCTCCGGTTCCGGCTCGAGGATCGGCGCAGCACCGCACTGCGGGTCGCCCTGGGCGCACAGCTCGCACTCCTCTTGCTCGGAGTGTTTGTCGTACGCCGTCAGGTGCGCCGCGTTCGCGAGGCCGTGGTCACCCCGGTCGAGGGTTTGTTGACCACGATTGGCGAGTTGCGCGAGGGCCACTTCGACGCCCGCTCCAAGCCCGAGGGCCCCGACGAGCTGCGCGCCATCGGCACCGGACTCGACGACATGGCCAACGCCTTGTTGGAACAGCGCGCGGCAGTCGAGGCTCGCGAGCACGACCTGATCACCGCCCGCGAAGAGGCTGATGCTGCGAACGCCGCGAAGTCGGCCTTCTTGGCCACGATGTCGCACGAGATCCGGACGCCGATGAACGCGGTGATCGGGATGACCGGCCTGCTGCTCGACTCACCGCTCAATGCCCAGCAGCGCGAGTTCGCCGAAACCGTACGACGCAGCGGCGACTCCCTCCTGACGATCATCAACGACGTCTTGGACTTCTCGAAGATCGAGTCCGGTGAGCTCGAGCTCGAGCGTCAACCGTTCGTGCTGCGCGACTGCGTCGAGGGCTCCTTGGACCTGGTCGCGGCGCAAGCCACCGCTCGCGGGCTCGACCTGGTCACCCAGATCGACCCCGATGTGCCGGCGGTCGTCGAGGGCGACGTCACGCGGGTGCGCCAGATCCTGGTCAACCTGCTGAGCAACGCGGTGAAGTTCACCGAGACCGGCGAGGTGCTGCTCTCGGTGCGCGTCGTCGCGCCCCTGACGCCAGCGCGCCCAGGCACAGCAGCCACGCTGGCTTTCGCGGTACGCGACACCGGCATCGGCATCCCGCCCGAGCGGATGGACCGACTCTTCCGCTCGTTCAGCCAGGTCGACAGCAGCACTACGCGCGTCTACGGCGGCTCAGGCCTCGGTCTGGCGATCAGCCTGCGCCTGGCCGAGGCGATGAGTGGCTCGGTGGAGGTCGAGAGCACTCCCGGCGTCGGCTCCACATTCACGTTCACCGCCGCTCTGGTGCGCGGCCACGAGATCGAGGACGCGGTGCGAGTAGCGCCGGCCGAGCTGCCCGGTCGCTCTGCGCTGATCGTTGACGACAACGACACCAACCGGACGATCCTGCGCGGGCAGCTCGAGGCCTGGGGCATGGACGTGGTCGACGAAGGGTCGTCCACGGCTGCCCTCGAGCTGGTGCGCTCGGGTCAGCGCTTCGATCTGGCCGTGCTCGACATGCACATGCCCGACCTCGACGGCATCGGACTGGCCACCGGCATCCGCCAGACCGCCGGCTGGGAGCACACCCCGCTGATCCTGCTTACCTCCTTGGGTGAGCGCCCCTCGGAAAGCGCAGTGCTCGGCCTGGTGCACCTCACCAAGCCGACCAAGGCCAATGCCCTGCGCGGCACCTTGGCTCGGGCGCTCGGCGCCAAGGAGCACGAGGTCGCCCAGGCGGCCGAGCTCGTGCCGAGTCGACGGTTGCGGATCTTGCTGGCCGAGGACAACCCGGTCAATCAACAGGTCGCCCGTCTTCTCCTCGAACGGCTCGGGCAGCAACCGGTAGTGGTTGGCAACGGCCGGGAGGCGGTCGAGGCCGTCCGGCTCGCCGCCTACGACCTGGTCTTCATGGACGTGCAGATGCCGGTGATGGACGGCCTCGCGGCCACTCGCGCCATCCGCGCCGAGGTGCCGAGCGACCGGCAGCCCCGCATCGTGGCGATGACCGCCAACGCCCTCGCGCACGACCGGGACGCGAGCCTCGAGGCCGGCATGGACGATCACTTGACCAAGCCGGTCCGGGCCGACGAGCTTGCCGCAGTCCTGGCGCGGACCGCCGCCGTGACGCCCGAGCGAGACCCCGAACCCACGTCAGCACCCGGCCCCGTGCTCGACAGGGCGATTGACCCCGCAGCCTTGGAGGCCCTCACCGGACACCTGGGCGAGGCCGGGGCAGGCTTTCGACAGTCACTTACTTCGACGTGGATACTCGACGCCGAACAGCAGGTCATTCAGCTGAAGCAGGCCGTCGAGCTGGACGACGAGGCCGCCGCCGCGCGGGTCTGCCACAGCCTGCGATCGGGCAGTGCAGCCCTCGGCGCTGTCGAGGTCGTGACAGCCTGCGCCGCCCTCGAGACTCGGGTCGCGGCGGGCGAGCCGGGTGTCTTGGCCGCGGACGTCGCGGCCATCAGCACTGCCGTGGCGCGAGCCCGGGCCGCGCTCGAGGTGAGGTCGTGAGCAGTCCGATCCGCCGGTTCGTGGCCCTGGGTGATTCGTTCACCGAGGGCGTCGGCGACCCCCACCCCACCCGGCCGAACGGCGTTCGTGGCTGGGCCGATCGGGTGGCCGAGGTGCTGGGAGGTCGTGACCCGAACTTCGGCTACGCCAACCTGGCGATCCGCGGTCGCAAGCTGATGCCGGTGCTGGCCGAGCAGCTCGAGCCAGCTCTCGCGCTAGACCCTGACCTGATCACCATCTACGCCGGGGCGAACGACATCTTGCGACCGCAGGTCGACCTCGACGCCCTGGCGGCCGCCTACGACGACGCCGTGGGCCGGATGTGCGCCACGGGCGCACGCGTTCTCGTGTGGACAGCCTTCGACCCCGGCGGCTCAGCCACGTATCGCCTGCTGCGGGGCCGCTTCGCCCTCTACAGCGAGTTCGTGCGCGAGAGCGCTGACCGGCACGGCGCCACCGTCGTCGACTTCTGGCGCCTGCGCGAGTACCGCCACTGGGGACTGTGGGACGACGACCGGATGCACATGGGCCCGGCCGGTCACCAGCGGATGGCGATCGAGGTGCTCGACGTGCTGGGCGTCGAGCACCTGCTGACCCCGCTGCCCCCCAACGAGCGGCCGATCGTGGGTCGCCGCGAGGCCCTGCGCGGCAACGCGGAGTGGATCCGCTCGAGTGCGGGTCCGTGGGTGCACCGTCGTCTCACCGGCCGTTCGTCGGGCGACGGGCTGAGACCGAGGTTTCCTACCCTCACCTCGGCAGCCCAGCTGGTGGCTCAGGACGCGTAGCTGAGGTCTCGCCCGGTCAGTGCCAGGTGGACGCCGTCCCGCTGCACCGACAGCGACTCGACGTTCACCGAGAACGGGATCCCGCTCAGTGCCACGCCCTCGGCCAGGAGGTCCTCCACCGCGCTCACCACACCGGCCGGCACGTCCCCCTCGGCGCTCAAGCCACCCAGCGCGATCGAGCGGTCCGCGAGAGCCGCGTCGACGGTGCCGCTGACCTCGATCTCGGTCGGGAACGTGAGCGAGGCCGTGACCCGCACGGTGTCGCGGTCGACGTACTCGAACGAGGTGCCCTCGAAGTAGCGGGCCAAGGCGTCGAAGGAGATCACGCCCTCCCCGCGGCCTCGAGCCGCACTGACCTGGCCGCCCGATCGCGTCACGTCCTCGAAGTCCAGCTTGAGGGTGCTGAACTCCAGCCCCTGGTCGCCGAACGCGACGGCGTCGAGGTCGACCTCGACCCGGTCGAACGACCCCGCGGCCACCTGGGTGAGGAAGGGGAACCCGGTGATGTTCACGTCGGGGCGGTCATCGAGCTGCTGGGAGTCCTCGAGCGAGTCGGCCACCAGCTGCTGGGCCGCGACGTCGGCGACCCGGTCGGCGCCGACGGCGAGCACGAGGAGGACGAGCAGGGCGATCCCGAGCTTCTTCATGTCCCGGATCCTGCCAGCCCGCACCAGGCGCGCTCGGGTAGCATTCCGCACGGCCCGTCCGACGGGTCCTGCGGATGTAGCTCAGCTGGTAGAGCGCGACCTTCCCAAGGTCGATGTCGCGAGTTCGAATCTCGTCATCCGCTCCCTATGAAGGCAGCCGATGCGTCCGTGCCGCCGTTCGCCGGGTTCCCGGTGGCCGCCCTCGACTTCTACGACGACCTGGAGGTCGACAACACCAAGTCGTTCTGGGACGCGAACAAGCACGTCTACGAGGCGTCGGTGAAGGCGCCGTTCCAGGCGCTCGCCGCCGCACTGGAGCCGGAGTTCGGCCCGATGAAGATCTTCCGGCCCTACCGCGACGTCCGGTTCGCGAAGGACAAGACGCCGTACAAGACCCACCAGGGTGCCTTCGTCTCAGCGGGACCGTCGCTCGGGTGGTACGTCGAGCTGTCACCGCGCGGTGTCCGCGTCGGGGCCGGCTTCTACGAGGGGTCGAGCGCCCGCCTGGCCGCCATCCGAGACGCCGTCGCCGACGACAAGACCGGCCGCGCGTTGAGGGGCGCGTTGACCAAGATCGAGAGGGCCGGCTTCGAGATCGGCGGCGAGACGCTGAAGACGTCGCCGCGGGGTTACGGCGCCGACCACCCGCGCATCGACCTGCTGCGCCACAAGCAGATCATCGCCAGCCGTGCGTACGGCTTCGAGAAGGTGATCCACACACCGGGCGTGCTGACGCTGATCCGCGACGACTGGCGCGCGCTGAAGCCGCTGGTCTCGTGGCTGCAGCGCGCGGTCGCCGGCGTCCCTGAGGACCTGCGTCAGCGGCGCTAGTCGAACCAGACTTCGCTGCTGGCGAGCATCATCAGCTCGTCGAGCGAGATCGGCGGCACCTCGGTGACCGGCACGACGTCCTTGCCCTCGTTGGCGTTGTACGAGAGCACGCTGACGATGTAGCCGTGCTGCCACGCAGAGACGCCTTGCGAGGTGACCTGGTCGTAGGTCTCCGGCTCGACCGTGAGCGTCTCGAGGCCATCGACGAAGACGCACTCGCCGCCAGGCTGGCCGTTCGCCTGGTTCGCCGGGTCGACCATCGCGGTGCACGAAGCCAGGCTGTCGGCACGCTCGATGACCACGGTCGTGAGCGTGCGCTCCCACAGGAAGTGAACGGTCTTGCTCTGCACCTCATCGACCAGGGGGAAGGTGGCGTCCTGCCTGATCTCGCCAAGCTCACCTGACCCCAGCAGGTCTGCCACCACGGACGGGATCTCCTCCGCGGCGACTGCGATGTCGGCATCGATCTTGGTCAACGACGGTCGCACCTCGAAAGCAGCCGGGGTGGTGGGTGGGGACGGCGTCGGAGTGGTCTGTTCAGCGAAGCCGGGAGCTGACGAGTCGTCGCGCAACAACCCCGGACCGACGCTCGCCGCGACGCCGATGACGCCGATCACGGCGGCCGCGGCGAGCGAGGTCCCGACACGACGACGGCGACGCAGGCTGCGGCCCCGGGACACCCCGTGACTGACGAGCCGCTCGACGTCGGGCGTGAGGTCGGTGGAGGCGTGCTGCAGGAGCCGGGACGCCATCCGGTCGTCGTTGGTAGTTCGGTGGTCGGTCATGGCTCGTGCCTCTCGGGGATGACGGAGAGTGACGAGTCGAGCAGAGGTCGGATGCGCTCCAGCGCCCGGAGGCTGCGATTGCGCACGGCCCCGGCCGACGTCCCCATCTGGGTAGCGACCTCGGCGACGCTGAGGTCTTCCAGGTAGCGCAGCACGAGCACGGCCCGATCAGCCGACGCAAGACCCCCGAGGGCCTCGATCAGAGCCAGTCGTACGTCGCTTCGATCCGAGGTGTCGGGCACCTCGTGGTCGGGCAGGTGCACGGACGGTCGTTCGGTGCTGCTGCGCTTGCGGCGTGAGCTCAGAAACGTCCGGGTGAGGGTCGTCTGGGCATAGGCCGCGGGGTTGTCGATGCGACGGGCTCCGAACGTGCGATGCCACCGGACGTAGACCTTGGCCAACGTCTCCTGGACGAGGTCTTCGGCTTGATGGCGATCGCCGCACAACAGCCACGCCGAGCGATAGAGCTGGGGAGTCCGCGCACGCGCGAACTCCTCGAACTCCTGCTCCGACATGTCACTCCCTGTGGTGTGGTGGCGTCATCCCCTACGACGCGGTCACCACCACAAATGTCACACGGGAGCGGTCGTGAAACTCGCCATCGTGCGGTCGGGCTCCCAGAACGCCTTCATCGAAGCGACCCGACCGTCGTCGTGAATCACGTACACCATGATGAGATCGGTGACGGTGTAACTGCCGTCAGGGAAGGCGGTCTTGATGCGGCCGATGTTGGCGCAGGTGTTGCTGCCCGGGTTGGCGAACGACTCGTAGATGTCGAACTCGAACGTCGCGATCGGCGCAATCGCCTTCTCCCAGAACGCCGAGATGCCTGCGTGCCCGCGGTGGCCGTTTCCCTCGGGGTCGAACATGGAGGGACCGACCGGGTCTTCGAGCACGGCGTCCTCGGCGTAGACGGTGAGCCATTCGGCGAGGTCGCCCTTGGCGACCGCCGAGTACGAGCGCTGCGAGGCCTCGCGGGCGGGGTGCGGGTCGTTGGGCGCGGTCCAGGTGATGGCGTCGGACGTGATCATGGCCGCATGCTAGGCCGAAACTGGAACACGTTCTAGTGGCTGGGGCCTCTCGAGTTCCGCCTGCCGGCAGGCGAAACTCGCGCCAAACGGTGCAGTTTCGGTCGACAGGCTCGAGTTTTGGTCACGCGGTGCCAGCCAGCCCCGGACCGGCCCGGCCTCGCCATCCGCCGTTCACCCACTGCTCAACATCCGCTCAACCACCGGTGCAACTGTGCGCGCATGCCCAAGAAGCGCAAGGCGTTCGTGCACATCGGCCTGGACGACGGGTCTGGGGACTTCATCGACACCGCGCTGGAGCTGCACAGTCACGCCCTGCTCGAGCTCGGCGTTCGTCGGCCAGCGCGCTCGCGCGAGGAGATGTTCCGCGCCGCATTGGAGATGCTGCGGACCCACCGTGAGTGGGGTTACCGGCGGTCGGAGGTCGAGGGCGTGTGGACCA
>JBAUWM010000414.1:0-3721 GCA_049583775.1 Nocardioides sp. | reverse complement strand
CCGCTGGACAAGGCGTAGGTGCCCAGGATGATGCGGCGCTTGACCTCGTCGCCGAAGCCGGCGTCGCGGGTGGCACGCATGACGTCCTCGGCTGACGGGTCACCCAGGGGAACGACCCGAAGGCCGTACCGCATGGCGTCGAACTTGGCGAGGTTGCTCGAGGCCTCGCACGGCATGATCAGGTAGTAGGTGGCCAGCGCGTGCACGAAGTTGGGGCACGACACCTCGACCACTTCGGCGCCGGCTTTGACCAGCAGGTCGAGCGAAGCACGGAAGCTGGCCTCGACACCGTCCTGCCAGCCTTCGCCGCCGAGCTCGGTGATGACGCCGACCTTGAGACCGCTGAGGTCGCCCTTGGCACCCTGACGAGCCGCCGCGACGAGTCCGCCGACCGGCTGGTCGATGCTGGTGGAGTCCATCGGGTCGTGGCCGCCGATCAGCTCGTGCAGCAGCGCCGAGTCGAGCACGGTTCGCGTGACCGGACCGACCTGGTCGAGCGAGTTGGCCATCGCGACCAGGCCGTAGCGGGAGACTCCTCCGTAGGTCGGCTTGACGCCGACCGTGCCCGTGACCGCGCCTGGCTGGCGGATCGAGCCACCGGTGTCGGTTCCCAACGCGAGCGGCGCCTCAAAGGCGGCCACGGCTGCTGCCGAGCCGCCGCCGGAACCACCGGGGATCCGGTCGAGGTCCCACGGGTTGTGGGTGGGGCCGTAAGCGGAGTGCTCGGTGGACGAGCCCATCGCGAACTCGTCCATGTTGGTCTTGCCGAGGATCGGCAGTCCGGCAGCCTTGAGCTTGGCCACGACGGTGGCGTCGTAGGGAGGAATCCAGCCCTCGAGGATCTTCGACCCACAGGTGGTGGGCAGTCCCTCGGTGGCGAGCACGTCCTTGACCGCGATCGGAACGCCATCGAGCTCGGACGCCGGGGTGCCGGCCGCCCGGCGCGCGTCCGACGCTGCCGCCTGCGCGAGCGCACCCTCGGCGTCGATGTGCAGGAAGGCATGGACGGCACCGTCAACCGCGGCGATCCGGTCTAGGTGCGCCTGGGTCAGCTTGACCGACGTGGTGGCGCCCGACGCGAGGTCGGCGGCCATCTGGGCCGCAGACCTGTAGACGAGATCAGACATGAGCCACCCCCTCGGGGTCCCCGCGGAAGTGCGAGCGCAGCGAGCAGCTTTGTGGGGTAACCATCACTGTTCGTCTCCGAGGATGCGGGGCACCAAGAAGCGCTGCTGCTCGGAGGCCGGGGCCATCGCAAGTGCTTGCTCGGCGGTGAGGCTCGGCGTCACGACGTCGTCGCGGAAGACGTTGGTCAGCGGCAGGGGGTGCGACGTCGGAGGCACGTCATCACCGGCCACGTCACTGATGGAGGCAACGGACTCGAGGATGACCGACAACTGCGGCGCCAGGTGGTCCAGCTCAGCGTCGTCGAGGTCGATCCGGGCGAGCGTCGCCAAGTGGGCGACCTCGTCACGGGAAATCTCAGGCATGCCCGCGAGCCTATCGGCGCCTTGGCGGCCACAATGGGGCGCATGCCCGTCACCCGAGGCTTCACTGGACGCCGGCGCTCGGCTGACCAGCCTGGCCGCACCGAACGTCTGCCCCCAGGCCAGTACGACACCGGCCGTGACTGGCCGTCGCTGACTGCCGAGGTAACGCCCGACCTCGACCCCGAGCGTTGGACGATGACGGTCGACGGTCTCGTCGCGACCCGGAGCAGGTGGACGTGGAGCGAGGTCAAGGCACTGCCGCGTTCGACCTACCAGGGCGACATCCACTGTGTGACCACGTGGAGCAAGTTCGACATGACCTTTACAGGCGTCAGCGTCGACACCTTGCTCGAGGCAGCCGGTCCGCTGCCCGACGCTGGCTACGTGATGGCGCACTCCACCACTGGCTACACGACCAACCTGCCGCTGGCTGATGTGGTCGGCGGTCGAGCCTGGGTGGTGTGGGAGGCCGACGGTCGCCCGCTGACGCCTGAGCACGGCGGGCCGGTGCGACTGCTCGTGCCGCACCTGTACTTCTGGAAGTCGGCCAAGTGGGTCACCCGGCTCGAGTTGATGGCCTCCGACCGGCCAGGTTTCTGGGAGCAGAACGGCTACCACGACCGCGGCGACCCCTGGCTGGAACAGCGCTACCAAGGTGATCCTTGAACACCCCACCCATCGGCCCGTGGACGACTGCGCGGATCGCCGAGATCGAGCGCGTCGACCGACTCGTGCGGCTGCGGCTCGACGTCATCGACCGGGTCGACCACGTGCCCGGCCAGCACTACGTCGTGCGGCTCCGCGCCGCTGACGACTACACCGCGCAGCGCTCGTACTCGGTGGCCTCCGACCCAGCTGACTCGTTGCTCGAGCTGATGGTGGAGTGCCTACCCGACGGCGAAGTCTCCGGTCACCTGCACGATGTCGCGGAGGTCGACGACGTGCTCGAGGTGCGTGGCCCGATCGGCGGCTGGTTCACCTGGGCAGGCGGGACGACGGCGCTGGCGATCGGTGGCGGCACCGGTGTCGCGCCGCTGGTCTCGATGCTGCGCTTCGCTCAGCGCACCGGTGTCACAGACCGGCTACGCGTGATCGCCGTGGGCAAAACCCTCGACGACCTGCCGTACGCCGATGAGCTGATCGCCGCGGGCGCGTTCGTGGCACTGACCCGCGAGAACCTCGGCAGTCGCGTGGCGGCGCCGCCCTACCCGGAGGAGGTCCGCGACCTGGTCGAGCTGCCGACGCCGATCGAGCAGGCGTTCGTCTGCGGATCGGTCGGGTTTGCCTCGTTCGCGACCCGGTTGCTCGGCGAGGTCGGGGTGCTGGCCAGCACTGTGCGAGTGGAGCAGTTCGGGGTCACTGGGTAGGCCGACTCTGTGCGGACAGGGCGTCGGGGTGGGTGCTAGAACGAAGGAGTGGAAGCACAGATTCGACCTGCCCGGCAGCCCGACGTGGCAGCGATCGTTGCCTTCGGGTCGGCGGTGGTGCCGACCCACTACCGGCCGATCCTCGGCCCGGCGGCGGCGCAAGCACAGCTGGACTGGTGGGGAGAGCAACGCATGGCCTCCGCAGTCGCAGCAGGACGTGTGCACCTCGCGGTGCTCGGTGACGCCGTCGTCGGAGTGGTCGAGACCGGCGCGATGGGGGGTGAGCAGGTGATCTGGAAGCTCTACGTCGAACCGCGGTGGCGTGGCAGGTCGCTCGGTGTCCGACTGCTCGAGCGGGCCGTAGCAGCACTGCCCGACGGGACGAGAACCGTTCTCGTCGAGCACTTCGCCGGAAACACGCGGGCCGGCGCCTTCTACGAGCGCGAAGGCTTTGGAGTGGTGCGCACCGAGGCAGCCGAGTCTGGGGACGCACAGGCGACTGTTGTCTGGCGCAGGCTCGAACTCCCCGACCGGCTCGCGCGCTCCGAACTCATTCCACCAGCGCCAGCCGACGCCTGCTAGGAACTGGAGATCGTGGCGCGACCGATCGATGTCGGTGGCCGGTGGGGGTGATGGTCTCGACCACATGTCGGCTCGAGTTGGGCTGGGTTTGTTGTCGCCAGCCGGTGGCTTGTTTGGCGTGGTTGCAGGCGCGGCAGAGGCCTTGGGTGTTGGCCGCGGTGGTCTCGCCGTGGTTGTTGACGGTCGTGATGTGGTCGTCGTGGGCGATCGGTGCGTCGCACCAGGGTGTGCGGCAGATCCCGTGATCACGGAGCCGGAGGAAATTCGAGAGGCCCTGGGTGG
>JBAUWM010000413.1:0-7971 GCA_049583775.1 Nocardioides sp. | reverse complement strand
ACCCGAACCTGTGCACGATGCTGGCCCGCGCCGGCTTCTACGTCATCCGCTTCGACAACCGGGACGCCGGCAGGTCGAGCGCCGGCCGGGGCCGGGTGACGCGGCGCCAGCTGGTGCGCGCGTTCGCGGGCCTGCCGACCTTCGCGCCCTACTCCATCGACGACATGGCCTCCGACACTCTCGCGCTGCTCGACCACCTCGGCCTCGACTCGGCCCACGTCGCTGGAGTGTCGATGGGCGGGATGATCGCCCAGACGATGGCGATCGCGGCGCCCGACCGAGTGAGGTCGCTGACAAGCATCATGTCGACCACCGGCAAGCGCACCGTGGGATGGCAGCACCCCACCTTGCTGCGCAACCTGGTGGGACGCAGCAGGGGACGCGAGGGCTACATCACGGCCAGCGTCGCGATCTGGAACCGGATCGGCTCGCCCGCCTACCCCTTCGACATGGAGGACACCCTGCGTCGCGCCGGGGAGACCTACGATCGCGGTGTCAGCATGGCCGGCCAGATGCGCCAGATGACGGCGATCCTCACCCAGCCCGACCGCGGTCCGCGGCTGCGAGGCCTGCGAGTGCCCACCCTCGTCGTGCACGGTCTGGCCGACAAGATGGTGCACGTGTCGGGCGGTCGCGCCACCGCCGCGGCGGTGCCGAACGCCGAGCTGCTGCTCATCGACGGCATGGGTCACGACCTGCCTGAGCAGCTCTTCGAGACCTTCACCGGCGCCATTCGCCGCAACTCCGATCGGGCCGATTGAGCCGGACCACCCCGAGGGAGGGGTGGACAAAGCCACGCTCGAGTACGAATGTGTGAGCACCGACACGCTCGGAGGTGCTCGATGCGAAAGCCCGTCACCCGACGGATCACCCGGCCGCTGGCCGTCGCCGCGGCCGTGGTGCTAGGTGCTGGGCTGCTCAGCTCGTGCGGCAGCGACGGCAAGCCGGTGCTCAATTGGTACGTGAACCCCGACGGGGTCGCCACACTGACCGCGCTGGCGGAAAAGTGCAGCACCGCCGACTACGACATCGAGATCCAGTTGCTGCCCTCAGGAGCCACCGACCAGCGCACGCAGCTCGCCCGCCGGCTGGCCGCCCGCGACTCCTCGACCGACCTGATGAGCCTCGACCCCGTCTTCGTGCCGGAGTTCGCCAACGCCGGCTGGCTCGAGGAGTTCACCGGCGAGGCCGCCACCGCCGTCACCGAAGGGATCCTGGAGGGCCCCCTCAACACTGTGATGTGGGAGGACGGCGTGTTCGCGGCACCGCAGTGGGCGAACACGCAGGTGGTCTGGTTCCGCAAGTCGCTGGCCGAGGCCGCCGGACTGACGATGGACGACACGGTTACCTGGGACCAGGTGATCGAGGCGGCCGCTGAGAACGACGGCACCGTGGGAGTGCAGGCCAACAAGTACGAGGCCTACGTCGTGCTCATCAACTCCCTGATCCAAGGCGCGGGCGGCGACATCGTCACCGACACCGAGCAGGGAAAGGACGCGACGGTCACGATCGACTCGGAGGCTGGGCGCGCCGCCGCGGCAGTCATCGAGAAGTTGGCCGGCTCGGATGCGGCCCAAGACGACCTCAGCATCTCCAACGAGGGCACCAGCCTGGGCCAGATGTTCAACGACACGGCCGGGGAGTTCATGACGAACTGGACCTTCGTCTACAAGAACTATCAAGGGCTGGTCGAGTCGGGCGACATCTCCCAGGAGCAGTTCGACGACCTGGGCTGGGCGCGCTACCCGCGGACGCTGCCCGACGAGCCGTCGCGCCCACCCGTCGGTGGCATCGACATCGGCGTCGGTGCCTACAGCCAGCACCCTGACTACGCGCTCGCCGCCGCCCAGTGCGTGACGACGTCGGAGGCCATGGAGGCCCTGGCTCGCGACGAGGGTCTGATGCCGGCGCGTGGCTCGGTCTATGACTCTCCTGAGCTCAAGGACTACCCCGACGACCTCCTCGAGCTGTGGCAGACCAGCCTCGACGAAGGTGGCGCGCGACCCAAGAGCGCCTACTACGCCCTGATCTCGCAGGCGGTGCAGAGCCGCTGGCACTCCCCCACCTCGGTCGATGAGAACACGCCGGAGGAGTCGGCCAAGTTCCTCCAGGCCGTGCTCGACGGGAAGGCACTGCTGTGACCGCAACCGCACCCCCACCCACCGAAGCCGCCCCCGATCAGCGCGTTCGGGCCAGCGATCGCGCCCACGCGGAGGCCCGGCTGGGTCAGAAGCTGGTCGCGCCGGCGATCATCTTGATGCTGCTCGTCACCGCGTTCCCGATGCTCCGAGCGCTCTACCTCTCACTGTTCAGCTACTCGCTGACCGCACCTGAAGACCGCGAGTTCATCTGGTTCGAGAACTACGCCGTGGCACTGAGCGACGGTCTGTTCTGGAAGGACACCGGCGTCACGGTGCTCTACATGCTGGTGACGGTGTCGATCGAGCTGGTGATCGGATTCATCTTCGCCCTGGTGATGCACCGCGTGATCTTCGCCCGCGGCGTCATCCGCACCTCGATCCTGATCCCCTACGGGATCATCACCGTGGTCTCCGGCTTCGCCTGGCAGTTCGCGTTCACCGCCAACAACGGCTTCGTCAACGGCTGGATCCCGTTCGTGAGCGACTCGTTCAACTGGTTCGGCGAGACCACCCCGGCCATCGTGGCCATCTGCGTCTCGGAGATCTGGAAGACCACGCCCTTCATGTCCCTGCTACTGCTGGCCGGCTTGGCGCAGGTCTCCGAAGACATGATCGAAGCGGCGAAGGTCGACGGCGCAAGCTGGTGGCAACGGCTGTGGCGGGTCATCCTGCCCAACATGCGCGCCGCGATCATGGTGGCGGTGCTGTTCCGAGCCCTGGACGCCTACCGGATCTTCGACAACATCTTCGTGATGACCGCCGGCGCCGTCGACACCGAGTCGATCAGCTTCCTCACCTACCGCCAGACGATCGAGCAGTTCCAGCTCGGCATCGGCTCGGCGCTCTCGGTGCTGCTGTTCCTCTCGGTGCTCGCCATCGCGTTCTTGATCGTGAAGATCTTCCGCGTCGACCTCGCCTCGGCACGGCAGGAGGGCTGAGCCATGGCAACCAATCGTTCCATCAGGAACGCGGGAACCGCTATCGGGTCCGCCCTGATCCTGGCCTGGTGCTTGCTCCCGGTCGTCTGGATCATCTCGCTCTCGTTCAAGTCGCAGATCGCGATCACCAACGGCAGCCCCGGGTTCTTCCCGGCTGACGGTGACGGCGCCGGGTGGCAGAACTACCAGGACGTCTGGAACAACGATCAGTTTCGGCGCGCGATCTTCAACTCGATCGGCATCAGCCTGATCGCCACGCTGCTCTCGGTGATGATCGCGACCCTGGCGGCCTATGCCATCGCCCGACTGGAGTTCAAGGGAAAGCGGCTGGTGCTCACCATGGCCTTGGTGATCGCGATGTTCCCGGTGGTCTCGCTGGTCGGCCCGCTGTTCGACATGTGGCGCACGCTCCACCTCTACGACACCTGGCCAGGGCTGATCATCCCGTACATGTCGTTCACCTTGCCGCTGGCGATCTGGACCTTGTCGGCGTTCTTCCGGGAGATTCCGTGGGAGATGGAGCAGGCCGCCCAGGTCGACGGCGCGACCTCGTGGCAGGCGTTCCGACGCGTCATCGTGCCGCTGGCCGCGCCCGGGGTCTTCACCGCGGCGATCCTCACCTTCTTCTTCGCCTGGAACGACTTCGTCTTCGGCATCTCGTTGACCTCCACCGAGGCCGCGCGGCCGATTCCCGCGTCGCTGTCGTTCTTCGTCGGGTCCGACCCGTTCAACCGGCCGGCGTCGCTGCTGGCCGCGGGGGCCGTCATCTCGACGATCCCGATCGTCGTCATCGTCCTGATTTTCCAGCGCAAGATCGTGGCCGGCCTGACCTCCGGCGCCGTCAAGGGATAGGAGCCGTCGTGGCCGCCATCGAGATGAAGAACATCGTGAAGAAGTACGGCGACGGCTTTCCCGCCGTGAACGACGTCACCATCGAGGTGGCCGACGGGGAGTTCATGATCCTCGTTGGTCCCTCGGGCTGCGGGAAGTCGACGCTGCTGCGGATGATCGTCGGGCTCGAGGACATCACCGACGGTGACATGGTCATCGGGGGCAAGCGGGTCAACGACCTCGCCCCCCGCGACCGCAACCTGGCCATGGTTTTCCAGAACTACGCGCTCTACCCCCACCTGTCGGTCTATGAGAACATCGCCTTCCCCCTGCGTCTGGCCAAGACCGACGACAAGACGGTCGATGAGAAGGTGCGCGCCGCCTCGGCGACGCTCGAGCTCGACGAGCACCTCGACCGCAAGCCCGGCAATCTGTCGGGCGGTCAGCGGCAACGGGTGGCGATGGGCCGAGCGATCGTGCGCGACGCCGACGCGTTCTTGTTCGACGAGCCGCTCTCGAACCTCGATGCCAAGCTGCGCGGGCAGATGCGTACCGAGATCGCCCGCCTGCAGAAGCGCTTGGGCATCACCACCGTCTACGTGACCCACGACCAGACCGAGGCGATGACCCTGGGCGACCGGGTCGCCGTCCTGAAGCGCGGGGTGCTCCAGCAGCTGGCCACCCCCCGCGAGCTCTACGAGAACCCGGGCAACCTCTTCGTCGCCGGCTTCATCGGTTCGCCGCCGATGAACTTCCTGCCCGCCACGGTCGAGGGCACGTCGGTGCAGCTGCCGTTCGGCACCGTGCAGATCTCCCAGGAGAAGGCGGAGGCCGCGGCCGGCAAGGGACTGCTCATCGCCGGCATCCGTCCCGAGCACTTCGAGGACGCCTCGGTGGTCGACGACACCTCGGGCTCGACCTTCAGTGCGACCGTCGACGTGGTGGAGTGGCTCGGCAACGAGGCCTACGCCTACGTGCCGTTCGAGGCGCCGCCGGAGGTGCAGGAGCAACTGCTGCAGCTCGAACGCGACCTCGATGGCGAGTCCCTGCGCACCCAGCTGGTGATCTCACTCGACGGGTCGAGCACCATCAAGGGGGGCGATGAGGCCGAGATCTGGGTCGACACCTCCAAGATGCACCTCTTCGACCCCGCGACCGGCGAAAACCTCACCGTCGACCGGGAGAACGCGGGACAGATCCCGGCCGACGACCTGACGGCAGCCGGCGTCGGCTGACTCCGGGCCAGGTATCGTCCTGCGTCGTGGCTGACGCAGAGCTCCCAGAGTTCCGGTACTCCGACCTTCTCCCCATCGGCACGGACGACACCCCGTACCGCCTGATCTCCACCGAGGGGGTCTCGACCTTCGAGGCCGAGGGTCGAACCTTCCTCAAGGTCGATCCCCAGGCGATCCGTCGCCTCACGTCCGAGGCGATGCACGACATCAGTCACTACCTGCGACCGGCCCACCTGGCCCAGCTGCGCAAGATCATCGACGATCCCGAAGCCTCGGGCAACGACCGGTTCGTCGCGCTCGACCTGCTCAAGAACGTCAACATCTCCGCCGGCGGCGTGCTGCCAATGTGTCAGGACACCGGCACCGCCATCGTGATGGGCAAGAAGTCCGAGGGCGTGCTCACTGGCGCTGACGATGGTGAGGCGATCAGCCAGGGCGTCTACGACGCCTACACCCAGCTGAACCTGCGCTACTCGCAGCTGGCACCGCTGACGACGTACGAGGAGAAGAACACCGGCACGAACCTGCCGGCGCAGATCGAGCTGTACTCCACGTCGTCGGCCGACGGGAAGCCCGTCTACAAATTCCTGTTCATGGCCAAGGGGGGAGGGTCTGCCAACAAGTCGTTCCTGTTCCAGGAGACGAAGGCGGTGCTCAACCCCCAGCGGATGCTGGAGTTCCTCGACGAGAAGATTCGCTCGCTCGGCACCGCCGCCTGTCCGCCGTACCACTTGGCCGTGGTCATCGGCGGAACCAGCGCAGAGTTTGCCCTCAAGACCGCCAAGTACGCCTCAGCCCACTACCTCGACAACCTTCCGACCGAGGGATCGATGAGCGCGCACGGCTTCCGCGACCTCGAGCTGGAGGAGGAGGTCTTCAAGCTCACTCAGTCGTTCGGCATCGGCGCGCAGTTCGGCGGCAAGTACTTCTGCCACGACGTGCGCGTGGTGCGGCTCCCGCGCCATGGCGCCTCCTGCCCGGTGGCGATCGCGGTCTCGTGCTCGGCCGACCGGCAGGCCCTGGGCAAGATCACGGCGGAGGGAGTCTTCCTCGAGCAGCTCGAGACCGACCCGGCGCAGTACATGCCAGACGCTGGGGTCGCCGAAGACATCTCGGGCGGTGCCGTGGTGCCGATCGACCTCAACCAGCCGATGGCAGACATCCTCGCCGAGCTCCGCAAGCACCCGGTGAAGACTCGACTTTCGCTGACCGGTCCCCTCGTGGTGGCTCGCGATATCGCGCACGCCAAGATCAAGGAGCTGCTGGACGCGGGCGGCGAGATGCCGGAGTACTTGAAGAACCACCCCGTCTACTACGCCGGACCGGCCAAGACGCCCGAGGGCATGGCCTCGGGATCTTTCGGGCCCACGACGGCCGGGCGGATGGACTCCTACGTTGACCAGTTCCAGGCCGCCGGTGGCTCGATGGTGATGCTGGCGAAGGGCAACCGCAGCAAGCAGGTGACCGAGGCCTGCAAGAGCCACGGAGGGTTCTACCTGGGCTCGATCGGCGGACCGGCAGCGCGCCTGGCTCAGGACTGCATCAAGAGCCAGGAGGTCATCGAGTACCCCGAACTCGGCATGGAGGCGGTGTGGAAGATCGACGTGGTGGACTTCCCGGCCTTCATCGTCGTCGACGACCAGGGCAACGACTTCTTCACCGATCCCTCCGGCGCCGTCACGGTGCCGCTGAGTTCGATCCAGGGGGCGGGACTCCGGGTTCGATCCGCCGAATGATCAGCAGCGGCGGCTGACGTCGACGCTGAGGGTCTTCCAATCCGACCAGGCGCCGCCGCTGGAGGCGCGGGCCCTGCCGGTCAACGTGACCGTCATTTTCTTGCCGCAGCCCAGGTTGGTGGTGGCGAAAGTGATCGCGCCACCAGGCCCCAGGTCGCGGATCGACGACTTGCGCAGCTTCTGGCCCTGAATCTTCCACGCGAACAGAACCTGACGATCACCGGTGCGCTCGGCGTTACGCACCACCTGCACGTAGGCCTTCGCCTGGCGCGCCGACGGTAGCGATGCTCGCGCCTTCACGTCGTAAAACTCGCTGCTGTACGGGCCGTAGGCCGGAGCTGCTTGGCTCGGAGCCGCACCCACGCCGGAGAGCACCGACAGGGCAATCGCGACCGCCAGGGCGAGCGCGCGGACGAAAGATGACGTGCGTGACATTGACGTTCTCCTAGTTCCGAGGACGCCTGTTCAACGAGTGGGGTCCAGGCGGGTTACTGCCAGGTTACGGAACGCTTCGACCGCGACCTCCGTTGACCCAACGACGACAGGAGGTCCACCATGCAATGCCCCACCGACGGCGCCACCCTGACCATGAGTGAGCGCAGTGGCATCGAGATCGACTACTGCCCCACCTGCCGGGGCGTGTGGCTCGACCGCGGCGAGCTGGACAAGATCATCGAGCGCTCGCTCACCGTCCAGGCCCCGCCCGCTGCGGCCCCCGCGCCTGCACCGAGGGAGCGCGACTACCAGCAGTACGAACGCCCCCGCGAAGACCGCTACGACGACCGCCAGTCCAAGCCTTACTACAAGCAGAAGCGCCGCGAGAGCTGGCTCAGCGAGCTGTTTGACTGACCCGTCGCCGGGAAGAGTGAGCGGGTGATGGTCGGGGACTACCTCGAGTTGGCCCGCGCCGAGACCGAGCGCGGCGAGTTGGTGCTGCGCGAACGGCGGCCTAGCGATGGGTCGGGTGGCTCGCTCGAGGTTCGCGCCAACAGCGTGTTCGTGCGGGACACCGGCGAGGAGAGCACCGAGCGAGCTCTGGCTGCCGCCGCCCTGGGGTGCTGCAGGGAGCCCCGGGCCGTGGTCGTGGGTG
>JBAUWM010000412.1:0-21577 GCA_049583775.1 Nocardioides sp. | reverse complement strand
CGTGAAGCGCGCCGTCCGACCCCCGACCCCGCACGCCTCGGGAGCTCGACCGCCAGCGATCCCCGCTGACCTCGTGCCACAGCACGTGGCGATCGTGATGGACGGCAATGGCCGCTGGGCCAAGGAGCGCGGCCTGCCTCGCACCAAGGGCCACGAGATGGGGGAGGCCTCCCTCTTCGACGTCGTCGAGGGTGCGATCGAGATCGGCGTCAAGGCGATCTCGGCCTACGCGTTCTCCACCGAGAACTGGACTCGCTCGCCCGACGAGGTGAAGTTCTTGATGGGCTTCAACCGCGACGTCATCCGCCGCCGACGAGACGAGATGCATGAGCTCGGCGTGCGGGTGCGGTGGGCCGGACGAGCCCCGCGACTGTGGAAGTCAGTCATCAAAGAGCTGCAGGTGGCCGAAGAGCTCACCCGCGACAACGACGTGCTCACGCTGACCATGTGCGTGAACTACGGAGGGCGTGCTGAGCTCGCCGACGCTGCCCGCTCGATCGCCCGCGCGGTCGCTGACGGGCGGCTCAACCCTGACAAGGTCGACGAGCGGACGTTCGCGCGACACCTGTACGTGCCCGAACTTCCCGACGCCGACCTGGTCTGGCGCACGTCGGGTGAGCAGCGGCTCTCGAACTTCATGCTGTGGCAGGCGGCGTACTCCGAGATGGTCTTCACCGACATTTTGTGGCCAGATGTCGACCGGCTCGCCTTGTGGCGTGCGATCGAGATCTACGCCGAGCGCGATCGGCGTTACGGCAAGGCCTAGCGACGGCCTAGCGACGGTCTAGCCGGCGGCGTTCTTCAGCAGCCAGGCATCAACGATCAGGTCGAGGGTCGGCTCGGCCTCGTAGACGTCCTCGGAGGTGATGGTCTCCTCGAGGCGGATTGGCTCTGGCAGCTGCTGGAAGCGCGCGGTCACCGACATGTCTGGACATTACTCCGCGCCAGCTGACTCGGCCCGGCGTTCGTGCAGACGTTGCTGGGCGGCGTCGAGGTAGGCCAGGCAGGGGGCATCCGCGTCCGGGTGCTTCTCGGTCAGGTGGAAGATCCAGCGGTCCATCGCGGCCATGAAGCCGTTGTCCTCGCCGCTGCGGTAGGCAGACCAGGGTGTCGAACGGGGTGTCGAACGGGGTGTCGAACGGGATGGCGAATGGGGGGAGTCTTTCGGCCCCTTCACGGTGCAGTCGGTGCAGGAGACCTTGTAGACGAACTGGTTCTGAGCATCGACGTCGATCGTCACCCGCGCCAACGGCCCGGCCTCTGCGGACGCCTTGCGCTCGCGAGCCGACCTGCTCGCGGTCATCGTTCACTCCGACGGCACGCCGCGCACGTGCCGAAGACTTCGAGTGTGTGGCTGACGTCGGTGAAGCCGTGCTGCTCGGCGACCGAGCGGGTCCAACGCTCGACCGTAGGTCCTTCCACCTCCACGGTGGCGCCGCACGAGCGGCACACGAGGTGGTGGTGGTGCGTAGCCGAGCAGCGGCGATAGGTCACCTCGCCGCCCTCAGTGCGCAGGAGGTCGACGTCGCCGGCGTCCGCGAGTCGCTGCAGGGTGCGGTAGACGGTTGCGAGGCCGACCGACTCGCCGCGGTCGACCAGAAGCGCGTGGATCTCCTGGGCTGAGTTGAAGCCGTCGACCGAGGAGACCGCGTCGATCACGGCGGTGCGCTGCCGGGTCGGACGCAGAGCTGCGGAGTCAGTGCTCGTCATAGTGCTCTCCGTGAACGGCGTGGCGGTGCCCGTTGTGGACGTAGTCGACGTGGTCGTCGTGGGGCACGGCCAAGTGGCCACACCCAGGTCCGTGGTCGTGGGGGTGTTCGTCGGTGATGTCGTGGGTCTCGGGGGTGTCGTCGGCGAAGGGCTCGTGAAGCCTGGCGCGATGCCGCAGCCACATGCCGATGGGCCAGGTGATCATGAACCCGGCCAGGGAGAGCAGGACGATCGTGGGGCCGGGGGCCACCGTGGCCTGGTAGGAGGCGAAGGCCGAGATGACGAGGCCACCTACCGAGGCCAGCATGCCGAGCAGCATGGCAGCGCCGAGCGTCGTGCGGAACGACCGCGACAGCTGTTGCGCCGTCGCTACCGGCACCACCATCAGGGCTGAGACCAGCAGCAGCCCCACCGTCCGCATGGCCACGGTGACGCTGACCGCGGCCAGCACTGCAACCAGGATGTTGTAGACCCGGATCCGCAGTCCGGCGACCCGAGCGAACTCCGCGTCCTGGGCAACCGCGAACAGTTGTGGTGCGAGCCCGACGCCCACCACCACCACGAGGGCCGCCAGCACCATCGTGGCCACGACGTCGCCGGAGGAGATCGTGGTGATCGACCCGAACAGGTATTGCTGCAGATCGGCGGCTCGCTGTCCGCCGAGCCCGGTGAGAAGCACGCCGCCGGCCAACCCCCCGTAGAAGAGCAGGGCAAGGGCGAGGTCGCCGCTGGCGTTGCTGCGCTCACGGATCACTTCGATCAGCACTGCGCCCAGGGTCGCCACAGCGATCGCTGTCCAGGTGGGGGAGTAGCCGGTCAGCAGCCCCAAGGCCACGCCGGTGACAGCGACGTGCCCGATGCCGTCGCCCATGAGAGCGAGGCGCCGCTGCACGAGATAGGTGCCGATGGCTGGTGCCGCGAGCCCGGTGAACAGAGCGGCGAGCAGCGCTCGTTCCATGAAGTCCTTGGAGAACAGCTCGACGGGGCTCATGACGGCGGCCCCAGGGGAGCCTCCATGTGCGGGGCCCAGTCACGCGTGATCGCGGGGTGGTGGTGATGGGTGTGCGGATCACCCAACCAGGGTGCGTGCACCTCGTGGTCGGCGATCGGAGTGCCGTCGTAGACGACTCGGCCGTGGCGCAGCACGACCGTGCGGTCGATGAGGGGAGCCAGTGGGCCGAGCTCGTGGGCCACCAGCACGATCGTCGAGCCGCGCGCCTTGAGCTGAGCGAGCGACTCGGCCAGCACATGCTGGTTGGGCAGGTCAACGCCGGCGGTGGGCTCATCAAGGATGAACAGCTCTGGCTCGCCGGCGAGGGCGCGGGCGATGAGCACTCGCTGCTGCTGCCCGCCGGACAACTGACCAACCCCGTCGCGGGTGCGGTCGGTCAGGCCGACCAACTCGATCGCAGCGGCGATCGCCTGGCGGTCGGCCGCGCGAAGTGGGCGGAACAACCTGCGGTGCGTCAGTCGACCAGATGCCACGACCTCCCAGACGGAGGCGGGCACGCCTGAGCTTGCCGTAGCCCGCTGGGGCACGAAGCCGATGCGGTGCCAGTCACCGAATCGCTCGAGCGGTTCTCCGAAGACCTGCAGCGAGCCGGTGGCGAGCGGTCGCAACCCGGTCAGCGCGCGCACCAAGGTCGACTTGCCCGAGCCGTTGGCTCCGAGCAGTGCGACGAACTCCCCGGCCTCGACCGTGAGGTCGATGCCGCGGAGCACGGGACGTCCGCTGATCGCGACCGCCCCGTTGACCAGGCGCAACGGGGTCACCGGCATGCATTCGCCTCCTGGAGTGCGGTCAGGTTGCTGGTCATCAGCGACAGGTAGTCCTCGTCGGCAGTCTCGTCGGTGAGTCCTTCGATCGGGTCGAGGATCGCGGTGCTCACTCCCATGTCGTCGGCCAGTGTCTCAGTCAGGCGCGGGCTGGCCAGTCGTTCGCCGAACACAGTGGTGATCTCTTCCTCGGTGATGAGCTGTTGCAGCTTGCCGAGGTCGGCCGGAGTGGGCTCAGCATCGGGGGAGAGGCCGGCGATGGGGGCGACGTCGATGCCGTACTTGCCGAGGTAGCCGAATGCGTTGTGGGAGACCACGATCAGGCTTCGCTCGCAGTCGGCCAGCCCGGCTTGGAGGTTCTGGTCCAGCTCTTCGAGGTCGACCCGCAGGGCGGCGGCGTTGGCGCGGTAGTCGTCCTCGTGATCGGGGGCGATCTCCGAGAGCGCGTCGGCGACGGCGTCGCCCAGGTCGGCGAGACGGAGCGGGTCGAGCCAGAAGTGGGGGTCGAGATCGCCCTCGTGGTCGTGACCGTCGTCCTCGTGGTGCTCCTCGCCTTCCTCGTGGTCATCCCCTTCTTCGTGCTCGGGATCGTCGGCGAAGGGCTGGAGACCGACGATCTCCGCCGCGTCGAGCACGACGCCCGTGGCGTTCTGGTCGACCGCGTTGTCGATCGAGGGCTGGAACCTGCGCTCGTGTACCACCAAGTCGGCCTCGGAGATCTCGGCAGTTTCCTTGATCGTCGGCTCGAGGTCGTGCGGCTCGCTGCCGGGCGTCGTCAACGCCTCGATGTCGACGAAGTCGCCGCCTACTCGGTCCACGACGAACTCGAGGGGGTAGAACGCGGCCGCCACCTGGGGGACGCCGGCGGTGTCTTCATCCAGCGCGCTGCATCCGCTGGAGGTGATGAGCATGGCCAGGGAGACGAGGAGGGCACCGGTGAGACGTCGCATGAGAACGATTCTCAGGATAGATGAGAACGGTTGTCAAATGCACGGTCTGCCACGATGGACGAGTGAACCCGCTGATCACGGTGTCCGAGCTCCGCGACCGCCTCGGGCACCTCACGGTGCTCGACGTCCGGTACCGGATGGGTGATCCGACCGGCCGCGCGCAATTCGAGGTCGGTCACGTGCCGGGTGCGGCCTACGTCGACCTCGATGTCGACCTGGCTGCCCCGCCCGGTCGCGGCGGGCGACACCCGCTGCCCGAACCCCAGGTGTTCGAGGCCGCCATGCGTCGGTGCGGTGTCTCGCACAGGCGTCCCGTGGTGGTCTACGACGATTGGTCGGCTCACGCGGCCGGACGCTGCTGGTGGTTGCTGCGCCACCACGGTCACGCCGACGTCCGCGTGCTCGATGGCGGCTGGTCGGCCTGGACCGACTCGTCTGGGCCAGTCGAGACAGGGCCGGTCGAGACAGGGCCAGTCGAGACAGGGCCAGGTGACAGTGCCCCTGGCGACTTCGTGGCTGGGCCGGGCATCCTGCCGATCGTCGACGCGAGCACGGTCGTGGACGTCGACGTATTGATCGACGCACGTGCTCCGGAGCGGTACCGCGGCGAAGTCGAACCGATCGATCCGGTTGCGGGACACATCCCCGGTGCGGGCAACGTGCCCACGAGCAGCAACCTCGCCGCCGACGGCACGTTCAAGTCTGTGGCCGAGCTGCAAGCCCTCTACGCGGAGGTCGGCGCTGTTCCGGGCGCCGACGTCGCGGTCTACTGCGGCTCGGGCGTCACTGCCACCCACGACTTGATCGCGCTCGAGATCGCCGGCGTCACCGCAGCGCTCTACCCAGGCAGCTGGAGTGACTGGGTCAGCGATCCAGATCGTCCGACTACCAGTGAATCCCTTTGAACAGCTTCGCAAGCATGATCTGCTCTGACTCGCGGGTGCCGCCCTCGGGCGACTGACCCTTGGCCGCGGCCGAGTCCGGGAACACGTGGTAGGCCATGTTGAGCACCCGGAACGCCAGCTTGGGTGCCACGGTGTGCGCCACGGCGCCGACGTTGCCGAGCAACGTGTTGATCTCGTGCGGACGGTCAACCAGGCCAGCGATCACCACGTCGGCGGCCTGGGCCGGCGAGATCGTGGGGAACTTGTCGTAGATCTTGGTGGGGGCGATCATCGGCGTCCGCACCAACGGCATGTGCACGTTGGTGAAGCTGATCCCGTTGCCGATCACCTCTGAGGCGACCACGTTGCTCCACGAATCGAGCGCCGCCTTGGAGGCGACGTACGCCGAGAAGCGCGGCGGGTTGGTCTGCACGCCGATCGACGAGATGTTCACGACGTGGCCAGACTTCTGCCGCTGCATCGCGGGCATCAGACCCATGATCAGCCGGATCGCGCCGAAGTAGTTCAGCTGCATGGTGCGCTCAAAGTCGTGGAACCGGTCCTGGGACAGTCTCAAGGAGCGGCGGATCGATCGCCCAGCGTTGTTGACGATGAAGTCGACCGAGGGCAGCTCAGCGGAGATCTGCTCACACAGGCGGTCGATCGCTTCGAGGTCGGACAGGTCGCAGGCGTACACGTGAGCGGTGCCGCCGCGGAGCTCGATCGTCGAGCGTGTTTCTTCGAGCTTGTCCTTGCCACGCGCCACCAGCACCGGGATGCCGCCTGCTTGAGCGACCTTGAGGGCCGTGACCTGGCCGATGCCGGACGACGCGCCTGTGATCACCACGTGCTTGCCGGCCAAGGCTGCGCGGGTCTTGGAGTCGCGTCCGGTCGACTGGTCGAGGTTCTCCTCCCAGTAGGCCCAGAGCGTGCGCACGTAGCTCTCGAGGTCCGGCACCGCAATGCCTGAGCCGGCCAGTGCCTGCTCGGTGCGAGTCGAGGCGAAGGTCGCCGTGAAACCGGTGTGCGCCAGTACCTCGGCGGGGATGCCGATCCGACCCAGCGTCTGGTCGAGCACCATCTGCACGGGCTTGGCCCGCACCATGCTGCCCAGCAGCCCGGCCGGCTTGAACTGGGCGGGCACGGGCAGCGACACCGGGGTGGCGAACTGGGGGGCGCCGGCGGCGGAGCAGAAGGCGTTCACCATCTCGACGGTCGCCTGCGGCTCGGGGTTGACCAGGTGGAAGGTCTCGCCGTCCCGGTCGGGCAAGTGCCCCAAGTGGTCCATCGCCTTGGCGACGTAGTCGACCGGCACGACGTTGGTGTCGCCGAGATCGACGCCCACCAACGGGAGCCATGCCGGCAGTCGGTCGCGCAGCATCTTCATCGCCGGGAAGAAGTAGTAGGGACCGTCGATCTTGTCCATCGCCCCGGTCTGCGAGTGACCCACGACAATGGCTGGCCGGTAGACACGCCACGGCACGCCGACCTGCGGCGCTTCCTCGCGAACGATCTTCTCGGACTCGAACTTGGTGCGGTGGTAGGGCGACGGCAGGTGCTGACCCTCGTCGAACATGGTCTCGTCGAAGTGACCGCGGTACTCGCCGGCCGCTGCGACCGACGACACCTGGTGGAAGCGGCCGGCCTTCAAGGCACCGGCGAGCTGCACCGCGTTGCGGGTTCCGCCGACGTTCATCACCTCGTTGGTGGCATCGTCGGCGGTCATGTCATAGATAGCGGCCAGGTGGAAGAAGTGGTCGATCGAGCCACTGTGGTCGGCCACCCATTGAGCGTCGACGCCGAGGTTCGGCTGGGAGAGGTCGCCCACAACAGGAGTGACACGGCTCGATCCCCAGCGCCGGATCAGCGCCTCCATCCGACTCATCGAGCCGGCTCGACAGAGCACGAAGATCTCGCCCTCGCGGTGGTCGACGAGCTCTTCCACGAGGTGGCGGCCGATGAATCCTGTGGCGCCGGTCACAAAGTACGACATGGCGTGACCCTACTTCTTAGTAGGACTCAGGGGGAGTGGTCGCCGTGGTCTGTCGTCTCACCGGATTTCGACACGCCAGTTCTGGCTTCGCAAGCTCAGCCAGACGGCTTGCTCAATCTTCGCCCGCCACGCGCCCGTGCAGGCGATGGGTGGACGTTGCCTCGGTCCTCACCGGATTTCGACACGCCAGTTCTGGCTTCGCAAGCTCAGCCAGACGGCTTGCTCAATCTTCGCGACCAACGTGCCCGCTCGTCCCTCGCGGTCACTGGTCGCTCCCCCCAAACATGATTTCGTCCCAGCTCGGGACTGATGCGCGACCCTTCTTCTTCGCGACCGGACGCCGTGACGGCGGCTCGTCGGCCGCAGGGTCGTGCTCGTCGTCGTCGGCTGCGGCGTCGTCGAGGGCCTCGACATCTGGTTCGGCCGGAGCCTCCAGGGCAGCGGCCTCGACGTCGTCAGCGGCAACCACGGGATCGGCGGTGCCCGCGGGCTCGTTGTTGGCCAGGTCGAGCACGTCGTCGCCCAAGGGAAGCTCGTCCTCGGCTACCGAGGTCAGTCGCCGCTCGCGCAGCGACTGCAGGTCGTCGCGCCGCTCGGGCGTGGCCACCATGACCTGCTCGCCCACCAGCCAGCGTGCGTCCTCGTTGTCGAGCACCACGTAGTTGCCCGGAGGGTCAAAGGTGAACTCCCCGATGCCCGACCGGGTGCCAGAGGAGTAGGAGGCGATGAGGGTCCAGCGGCCGTCTTCGCGGCGCCACGCGTCCCACTCGAGGCCGTCTGGGTCGACGTTGTGGGCGCGCAGGTGGGCAGCGACTGCTTCGCCCAACGTGCGGGTAGCTGCCTCGGCTCCGGCCGGTCGTCGCAGGTTGGACCGCTGTGCCCGTTCGGCGACGTGTTGCCGCTCGGCGAGCACAGGGCCCACGAAGGGGAGGATCTTCTCCACCGTGGTCTGAGCCGCCTGGGCGACGGCCTCGGGGCTCTCACCGGCCCTGATGCGTGCCTGGATGTCACGGGGGCGAAGCGCACTGTCCATGCTGATCTCCAACTGGCCGAGGCGAGAGCCGTCGCCGCGGACTGCGGCACGGAGGGCGGGCGTGATGTCGAGCGCGAACTCGGTGCCCTGGTCATCGACCAGCAGCAACCGTGTGCCGTCCGTGCTCACACTGACCAACGTGAGTGGGGCCGGCGCTGCCATGTCTTCCTGGTCTCTGCCTTCTGGGCTGATTTCTCGGGGCCTGATACTTCCGGCCGAGACTACGCCAGCGCGTTCGTTCCTCCGGGCACGTCGGCGGCGCGCCCCGGGCGGGTTGTCACCCGGGTGGCCAGAGCCGCCACGAGCGCGACCACGCCGCCGCCCACCGCGACGAGGAACGCGGGGGAGGCTCCGTGCGCGTCGATGATCAGCCCGGCGATGGTCGCGCCCGGAGCGACGCCGGCCACGATGCCGGTGGTGAGGAACGCAATGCCCTCGGTCAGGCGGGTCGGCGGCACGGTCTGCTCGGCCAGGGTCATCGACGCGATCAGGGTGGGCGCGATCGCGAACCCGGCCACGAACAGCACGGCACCCATCACGACGACCGAGTCGATGAGGGCCAGTGGCACCATCGCGAGCGTCATCGACGCGGCCCCCACGCGAAGGCGTAGCAGTGGACTGTTGCGCCAGGTGATCGCACCGCTGATCACCCCGGCGAGCAGACTGCCGGCAGCCCAGAGCGCGAGCAAGGGGCCGGCGTAGACCTTCGAGCCCTGCTCTTCGGCGAAGGCGACGGCCGTGACCTCGGCAGCACCGAACAGGATGCCCAGGCAGGCGCACACCACGGTCAGTGGCAGGAGCGTCACCCAAGGCAGGCGCGGTCGGTCGGTCGTGGTGGCGATACGAGGGTGGGCCGGAGGCTGGGTGCCACGCTGGACGCTGAGTGCCATGGTGCCGAGCACCCCGGCGACGACCGCCGAGCCGAGTCCGGCGACCGGGTGGATCGCGGTCGCGAGGATGGTCACGAGCAGAGGACCGGTGATGTACACGGCCTCGTCGGCCACGGCCTCGAGCGCGAACGCCGTCTGTCGAGACGCTGGATCACTGACCACGTGCGCCCACCGGGCCCGCACGCAGCCGCCGACGCCGGGGAGGGCTGCGCCCGCGAGCGCCGCCAGCGCGTAGCTAGCGGCCAGCGGCCAGTCTCGCTCGACCGAGAGCATCAACAGCGACAGGGAAGTGCCCCAGATCACGATGACCGGTGGCAGCACTCGCGACTGGCCGAGCCGGTCGATCAGGCGCCCCTGCGGCACCGCCAAGGCGGCGTTGGCAATCAGGTGAGCGGCCGACACCGCACCCGCGAGTCCGTACGAGTCGGTCTCCGCTTCGACGAGCAGCACGATCCCGAGCCCGACCATGGAGATCGGAAGCCGCGCGACGAGGCCGGTCAGGCTGAACAGGGCTGTGCCCGGCAGGGTCAGGATCCGGCGATAAGGGGTGAGCATGGCCTCCCTACGATGACAGGGTGGCCGAACCGGAAGCACGCGACGTCTCGCCCTACGACGCTGTGTTGCTGGTGTCTTTCGGTGGTCCCGAAGGCCCGGACGACGTCGTCCCGTTTCTCGAGAACGTCACTCGCGGGCGCGGCATCCCGCGCGAGCGGCTCGAGCAGGTGGGAGAGCATTACTTCCTGTTCGGTGGACGCTCGCCGATCAACGACCAGAATCGTTCCTTCCTGGCTGCTGTGCGCGCCGACCTCGACGCCCACGGCTTGTCCCTGCCGATCTACTGGGGCAACCGCAACTGGGACCCCTACCTCCGCGACACCGTCGCCACCATGGCGGCCGATGGCATCACCCGCGTGGCGTGCTTCGTGACCAGCGCGTACTCGTCGTGGTCGAGCTGTCGGCAGTACCGCGAGAACCTCTTCGACGCGGTCGCCGACGTCGAGGGCGCGCCTCACCTCGACAAGCTCCGGCACTACTTCAACCACCCTGGCTTCCTCGAGCCCGTTGCCGACGGGGTCGAGGCGGCGCTGGCCGACCTACCTGATGACGTGCGCCACGACGCTCGCCTGGTCTTCGTGACCCACTCGGTGCCCACGGCGATGGCGGAGACCAGCGGAGCGCCCGAGGCTCGAGGCGCCTACGTAGCCCAGCACCTGGACGCCGCGGGTTGGGTTGCCGACCGCGTTGCTGACCGCACCGGGCGCCGCCACGCACACGACCTCGTTTACTGCTCGCGGTCGGGCTCCCCGCAGACGCCGTGGCTCGAGCCCGACGTCAACGATCACCTCGAGGCCCTAGCCGGCGAGGGCGTCTCGGCGGTCGTCATCGTGCCGATCGGTTTCGTGTCCGACCACATGGAGGTCATCTACGACCTCGACACCGAGGCCCTGGCCACGGCCGAGCGCTTCGGACTCGCGGCCCGCCGATCGGCGACGGCCGGCGACGACCCCCGCTTCGTGGCGGTCGTTCGCGATCTCTTGCTGGAGCGTTCTGCCGTCGAGCGCGGCGCCGAGGTGGCTCGGACGGCCGTCGGCGCGATCGGGCCGCGCTGGGACCGCTGCCCCGTGGACTGCTGCCCGAACCCACGCGCCGAGCGCCCCGCCCTGTGTGGCGAGGCGTGAGAAACGACGGCACGGCGCTCGCTGTCGAACTCGCCGACCTAGCGCTCGAGGTAGCCAGGGAGGCAGCCGACCTGGTGCGCGGATACGCGGCCCAGGGCGTCGAGGTGGCCGACACCAAGACGAGTCCCATCGACATCGTGACCGCGGCCGATCGCGCCACCGAAGCGCTGATCCGGGAACGGGTGCTGGCTCGGCGTCCCGACGACGCCGTGCTCGGTGAAGAAGGCGACGATGTTGCGGGCACCAGCGGCGTGCGCTGGGTGGTCGATCCGATCGACGGCACAGTCAACTTCCTCTACGGCATTCCTCAGTACGCCGTCTCGATCGCGGCTGAGGTCGATGGCGAAGCCGTCGCCGGTGTGGTCGTCGATGTGGCCAAACGTGTCGAGTACGTCGCGCGGCCCGGCGTCGACGGTCGAACGGTCGCGCTGCGAGATGGGCACTTGCTGACGGTGCGCGGTCCGGCCGCGCTCGACCGTCGTCTGATCGCGACAGGGTTCAGCTACGTCACCGACGTGCGCGTCGTCCAGGCCCGAGCAGTCGAGCGGCTGCTGCCGCGGGTGCGCGACCTGCGCCGGATGGGTTCATGCGCCCTGGACCTGTGCCACGTGGCCGAGGGAAGGCTCGACGGCTACGTCGAAGAAGGCGTTCACCTGTGGGATCACGCGGCTGGCGGACTGATCGCCCGGGCCGCCGGAGCACGCACCGAGGTGGGCCTCGGCGCCGGCGGACTCACCCTCCTGTTGTGTGCCCCGTCACACGGTTTCGACGAGCTGCGCCAGGCGACCCGCGAAGCCGGGTTCTGGGCGGAATAGCCCACCGCCGCGCAGTGTTCCTGACACCGAGCCGATCCCGGTGTTTCGCGAGTTGGTGGCATGGTGCACAATCTGCCGCGCCAGCCCGGGGAAGCCGGGTGGCCCGCAGCACGCGGCCCGCGGCACCACACAGCAGCAAGAAGGGAGTGAGCGACGCCCATGGCAACTGATTACGACGCACCGCGCAAGAACGAGGAAGACCAGTCCGAGGAGAGCATCGAAGAGCTCAAGGCGCGTCGCCACGACAAGAACTCCGGCAAGGTCGACGAGGACGAGACCGAGGCCGCCGAAGCTTTCGAGCTGCCCGGCGCCGACCTCTCCCACGAAGAGCTCGCCGTCGAGGTCAAGCCCAAGCAGGACGACGAGTTCACCTGCAAGAGCTGCTTCCTGGTGCACCACCGCAGCCAGCTCGCCAACGAGAAGAAGATGATCTGTCGCGATTGCGACTGAGGCACGAAGTCGCAATCATCGGTCATCGAGTAGCAGCGAGCGACTGAGGTACGAAGTCGGTCGGGGCGTATCGAGATGTGGTGAGGCGGTCGTCGAGGGCGTGTGGGTTGCGGGCATCTCGATACACCGCCTCGTTCCTCGGCGGCACTCGATGACCGGGGAGCCTGGTTCCTCGGCGGCACTCGATGACCGGGGAGCCTGGTTCCTCGGCGGCACTCGATGAGCGGACGCCGTTACTCGCCGTCGTGCTGGAGCCCAGGCGGCAGGTGGCCAGTGGACTTCACGAAGTAGCCAGCGGCCCTCCGCTGGGCGAGCATCCGTGCCAGGCCGACGAACATGCCGCTCGTGGCGGCCCAGGTCACGGCTTCACCGAGTCTCACATCGGGGTCGGCTGGATTCGCCGGGGGCTTCTTCCCCGTGGCGGCTCTCCAACTGGTGTCGAGTGCCTTCTTGGTGGCCGCGGCGGCTGCCAGCGCCGACACCGTGGAGAAGATCGACCAGACCTTGGAGCTGTCCTTTGATCCCGACTTCTGCTTCTTGGCCATGGCTCGACCCTAGCGGGCAGATCCCGGCCCGCGAGTCATGACCGCGAGCGCCGCGGCGAGCTCGTCGGGGTGGCGGGTGCTGATCAGCCAGTAAGGCGCCGGGTCCTCGGGATCGGTGATCGCGACGCGGACGGCGCGGGCGAGGTAGGGGCGCAGCACCAGGTAGGCGCGAGCGTCGGCCTCCACGCCTGCGGCTCGGCGTGCTTGGTCGGCGTCCAGCGACTCGACGAGTCCGAGGTAGGTCGAGGAGATGTGCGCGCGACCCACGAGCAGCTCACCGCCGGTCACTCGGATCTCCGGCGTGCCATAGCTGTTGAGTCCGGCCGCGAGCAGGGCCAGGAGGAAGGCCGTGACCGACCACGCAACGACCGCTGGAACGGCCACGACGAGCGCCAACCAGAGCGTCGCGATGAGCATCGTGCCCTGCACCCACCACCGCAGCGGCACGCTGAGCCGCTCCCGGTAGTGCGGGGTGTCCGGCGTCCTGCTCACGGGGACAAGCCTCCCATCCTGGACGGCGGCGAGATGCCTTAGGGTCCGGGCGTGGCCGACCTCGAGATCCAGGTGGTCCGTCTCGACACGGACCTTCCCCTGCCCGCCTATGCCCACCCTGGCGACGCCGGCGCCGACCTACTGACGACGGTTGACGTCGTGCTCGCCCCCGGTGAGAGGGCCCTCGTGCCGACCGGGATCGCGATTGCCCTGCCCGTCGGTTTCGTCGCGCTGGTGCACCCGCGTTCGGGCCTGGCCGCCCGGCACGGCCTCTCGATCGTGAACACCCCCGGCACCGTCGACGCGGGCTACCGCGGCGAGATCAAGGTGCTGCTCGTCAACCTCGACCCGCGCGAGCCGGTGGAGTTACGACGCGGAGACCGGATCGCGCAGTTGGTGATCCAACGGGTCGAGCGGGCGGCGTTCGTCGAGACCGACAGCCTCCCCGACAGCGTCCGTGGCGACGGGGGCTACGGTTCTACTGGTGGATTCGGTAGCACGGGTTCCTGATCCGCAGTGCGGATCGACCAGTTCAGCAGTTCCCAAAGCCAGCCAGGAGTTCGAGTGAAGTTCGGTCGCAAGTCAGCCCCCGAGGGCCCGGTCGACGAGACCGCCGCCCGCGCCGAGGAGGCTGACGCGGTCACCGGTCCCTACGACGCCGATGAACTGCCTGACGACGGCGTGGAGCGCGTCGACCTCGGCTCGCTGCTGATTGCGCCCACTGCTCAGCACGAGCTGCGGCTCCAAGTCGACGAGGCGAGCGGTGCGGTGCAGTCGGTGATGCTGGCCGGTCCCGATGGCGCCATCGAGATCCGCGCATTTGCCGCTCCGCGCAACGGTGACCTCTGGACCGAGGTTCGCCCCCAGATCGCGGCCGACATGGCCCAGCGTGGCGGAACAGCCACCGAACGCGAGGGGCGGTTCGGCCCGGAGCTCGTCTGCGACGTTCAGGTGAAGGGGCCCGAGGGCACCGTCGCGCAGGCCTCCCGGATCGTCGGCATCAACGGTCCGCGGTGGCTGCTGCGGGCCACGCTGCTGGGCCGCCCGGCCCGCGACGTCGACAACAGCGCCGACTGGGAAGACCTGCTCACGAACGTTGCGGTGCGCCGCGGCGAGCACGCCCTGCCGGTGGGCGAGCCGCTGCCACTGGTGCTGCCCGAGAATGCCCGTCGCGTCGAGCAGCCTCGCTAGTCGGACCGACCAGACACCACGACCATGGCCGAGAAGAGCAAGCTGCGCCGCAGCATCAGCAAGTGGGCCAACACCACCGACCAGCACGCGCGTGACATGCGCGCGGAGCACGTCGGCGAGGGAGGCGTCTCCATCGCCAACGCCCGCGACCGTGAGTTCGTGGTTCTGCAGGGCAGCGTCCGCTCACTGACGGTTCGTCCGCGCGGTGGGGTCCCAGCCCTGGAGGCTGACCTCTTCGACGGCTCGGGCGTGATCACCATCGTGTGGCTCGGCCGCCGGCGCATTGCTGGCATCGATCCTGGCCGGTCGATGCGAGTGCAGGGTCGGATCGGCGTGTACGAAGGCGTCCGGGTGATCTACAACCCGCGCTACGAGCTCTTGTCGTGACCGACGAGGTTCCCACCACGCAACCCGCGCCGACGGTAGCGACCGTCGAAGCGATGGTCCGCGCCCAGATGTCGACCGCACTCGGCGGCCGGCGCGGCATGATCGAGGCTGGCGTGCCCGGTGTGCTGTTCACCGCGATCTGGCTCCCCACCAAAGACCTGCGCCTTGCGCTGATCCTCAGCCTGGTCGCGGCCGGAATCGCGCTGGCGGTCCGACTGGCTCAGCGCAGCAGCGTGCAGTACGTCATGAACGCGGTCTTCTCGATCGGCATCGGGTGGATCTTCGTGCGGATCGCTGCCAGCAGCGGCGGCTCGGAGTCAGACCAGGCCCTGGCTTTCTTCTTGCCGGGCATCATCTACAGCTTGGTCTACACGGTGCTGCTGGGCGCCTCGTGCCTGGCCAGTTGGCCGCTCGTGGGGTTCATGCTGGGCTCAGTCACGGGCGACCCCACGGCCTGGCACGACGATCGCCAGGTGGTGCGCCTGTGCACCCGGCTCACCTGGCTGCTGGCAGCGCCGGGCGCCGTCGGCGTCCTGCTGCAAGGGCCGGTGTGGTTCTTGGGCTGGCGCGACATCATCGATCCCGACGTCGCAGTCGGAGTGATCGCGTTCCTCCGCTACGGCCTCGGCTGGCCGCTGCGCATCGCCTCGTGGTCGACGATGATCTGGCTGCTCGCCCGCAACTCCACGCCGCTGGAGGCAGAGACTCAGCCCGGGTGACTCGACGGCGCGAGTAGTCGCTCGAGCTCGTCTTCGCCCTCGGCGGCCATGACGAACAGCAGTTCGTCCCCCGCCTCGACCGCCTGCTCGGGGTCGGGAACGTAGACCTGGCTGTCGCGGAGGATCGTCACGAGGGCGCAGTTCTCGGGGAACGGGATCAGGCCCGTGGGCTTGCCCACGTAGGGCGAGTCGGCCGGGAGGGTGATCTCCACGAGGTTCGCGTTGCCCTGGCGGAACGTGAACAGTCGCACGAGATCGCCGACCGTGACGGCCTCCTCGACCAGCGCCGACATGATCCGTGGGGTCGACACGTTGACGTCGACGCCCCAGGCCTCGGTGAACAGCCACTCGTTGTTCGGGTGATTGACCCGGGCGACGGTGCGCGGAACGCCGAACTCGGTCTTGGCCAGCAGCGAGGTGACGAGGTTGACCTTGTCGTCGCCGGTGGCCGCGATCACGACGTCGCACTTGTCGAGGCGGGCCTCCTCGAGCGAGGACATCTCGCACGAGTCGGCAAGCAGCCACTCGGCGTTGGGAACTCGATCGGGCATGACCGAACCAGGGTTCTTGTCGATCAGCAGCACTTCGTGACCGTTCTGGATCAGCTCGCGGGCAATCGACCGTCCCACGGCTCCGGCCCCGGCGATAGCGACTCTCATGACTCCTCCGGCCCGTTCTTGATGACCTCGAAAGCGCGGGCAGCCTTCTCTTCGCGCATCACCAGGTGGATGAGGTCACCCTCCTGGATCACCGATTCGCGGTTG
The DNA here is from genome assembly GCA_049583775.1 of Nocardioides sp. Classification (GTDB taxonomy): domain Bacteria; phylum Actinomycetota; class Actinomycetes; order Propionibacteriales; family Nocardioidaceae; genus Nocardioides. The sequence goes on along the minus strand of JBAUWM010000412.1, from coordinate 5,299 downwards.
GGCAGCATGCCTTCGCCCAGGCGGTCGATCCAGGCGATCCGGCACTGCGTCTGGAGTTGGAAGTCGATCGTGCGGTGGCCCACCCACACGTCAGGCACGGGCACCTGGTCGACGCGGATCGTGCCGCTGGGGTCGCGGAAGTCGGGTTCGGCCCCGGCCGGGAGGATCCGGCGCAGCACCTGGTCGGACGTCCACTTCACGGTGGCGACCGTCGTGATGCCGAGCCGCTGGTAGACCTCGGCGCGGCCGGGGTCATAGATCCGGGCAACGACCTGCTGGATGCCGAAGGTCTCGCGCGCCACGCGGGCCGCGATGATGTTGGAGTTGTCACCGCTCGACACCGCCGCGAAGGCGTCGGCGCGCCGGATGCCGGCCTTCTCGAGCACCTCTTGATCGAAGCCGTAGCCGGTGATCTTGTCGCCGTTGAACGCTGGTCCGAGCCGCCGAAACGAGTCGGGCTCGGAGTCGATCACCGCCACCGTGTGGTTACGGTCCTCGAGGCTGCGGGCGAGGGTGGAGCCGACGCGGCCACATCCCATGATCACTACGTGCACGGGATCACCGTAGACCCAAGTACTGTTCCGGCTCGTGGGTGTCGGCGATGTGTCCAAGCGGATCTTGCTCGGACGCAAGCTCAGGAGCGCGCAGCTGGGGGAGACCCTGCTGCCCAAGCGCATCGCCCTGCCCGTATTCGCCAGCGATGCGCTGTCGTCGGTCGCCTACGCCCCGGACGAAGTCTTCTTGATGTTGTCGGTAGCTGGCGTGTCCAGCTACGTGTACTCCTGGCCGATCGCGATCGCTGTGGCCGCTGTGATGGCAGCGGTGATCGCGTCGTACCGCCAGACCGTCCATGCCTATCCCAGCGGTGGGGGTGACTACGAGGTCGCGACGGTCAACCTCGGCGCCACTGCGGGCACGACGGTCGCCAGCGCACTCTTGATCGACTACATCCTGACCGTGGCTGTGTCGGTGTCAGCGGCGTCGCAGTACGCCGCCTCGGCGATCTCCGCCTTGCAGGGTCACGAGGCGTTGTTCGGGTCGATCATGGTGCTCTCGCTGATGTCGATGAACCTGCGCGGTATCCGGGAGTCGGGCACTTTCTTCGCAGCCCCCACCTACGCGTTCATGTTCGCCATTCTCGGGATGTGCGCTTACGGCTTCCTGCAGATGGCCGCAGGCTCGCTGCCCGACGTCGAGAGCGCGCAGTTCGCCATCGAGAAGGCGCCGCAGTACGAGGACGGGCTGACCACGTTCGGGCTCTTGTTCTTGCTGGCCCGGGCGTTCTCGTCTGGCTGCGCTGCACTCACCGGTGTGGAGGCGATCTCCAACGGTGTGCCGGCCTTCCAGCGGCCCAAGAGCAAGAACGCGGCGACCACACTCTTCCTCCTCGGCTTGATCGCGATCACGATGATGGTCAGCGTCATCGTGCTGGCCAAGCAGATGGGCATCAAGTACGTCGATCCTCATGAGCTCGATCGGTTGAGTCTCAACGGGGTTCCGCTGCCCGACGACTACGACCAACACGCGGTGATCGCCCAGATCGCCCGCGCCGTCTTCCTGGACTTCTCGCCCGGCTTCTACTTCGTCGTCACCGTGACCGGCGTGATCTTGGTGCTGGCGGCCAACACGGCCTTCAACGGCTTCCCGGTGCTCGGGTCGATCCTCGCCAAGGACGGCTTCGCCCCGCGCGCACTGGGATCACGTGGAGATCGGCTCGCCTACTCCAACGGCATCGTCTTCCTCGCGGTCTTCTCGATCGTGCTGATCGTCGCCTTCGACGCCGAGACCACACGACTGATCCAGCTCTACATCGTGGGTGTTTTCGTTTCCTTCAACCTGAGTCAGCTCGGCATGATCCGACACTGGACTCGGCTCCTGGCCACCGAGAAGGACACCTCCAGGCGCCGGCGCATGCAGCGGTCGCGGGTGATCAACACGATCGGCTTGCTGTTCACTGCGGTGGTGCTGGTGGTCGTGCTGGTCACCAAGTTCCTCGAAGGTGCCTGGATCACGATCCTCGCGATGATCTTCTTCTTCTTGGTGATGCGCCGGATCAAGACCCACTACGACCAGGTGCAGCTCGAGCTCGTTGCTGATGAGGACGACAAGGTGATGCCCACTCGGGTGCACGCGATCGTCCTGGTGTCGAAGGTGCACAAGCCGACTCTGCGGGCGCTTGCCTTTGCCAAGGCGTCGCGACCCAGCCTTCTCGAGGGTGTCTACGTGGCAACCGACCCGGGCGACGCGAGCCGGCTCGTCGACGAGTGGGATCTGCGCAACCTCGGCGTCCCGCTGAAGATCCTGCACTCGCCCTACCGCGAGCTGATCAAGCCGATCCTCGATTACACGACGGAGATCAGGAAGGCCAACCCGCGCGGCGTCGTGGCCGTTTACATCCCCGAGTACGTCGTCGGTCGGTGGTGGGAGCAGTTGCTGCACAACCAGACCGCGCTACGCCTGAAGGGTCGACTCCTCTTCACGCCCGGCGTCATGGTGATCTCGGTGCCGTTCCAGCTTCGGTCGTCCGAGATCGCCCGCGAGCGTGAAGAGCGCGACGACATGCGGGTGAGGCCCGGTGACCTGCGGCGTGGGCGCGTGAGCAAGCGCTCCGACCGCGGGCAGATCAACCGGTGAACGGCCGGGCACGCTCCCCTCGTCAGCGGACCGCGCGCGGTCGCTCCTGGGTGGGGGAGCAGATGGAGGCCGAGGTCGGTCCTGTCGCTCACGGCGGTCACTGCGTAGCCCGTGTCGATGGACGGGCTGTCTTCGTGCGGCACGCACTTCCAGGCGAGCGCGTGCTGCTTCAGATCACCGAGGGCACGGAGGGCGACCGCTTCTGGCGAGCTGATGCCGTGTCGGTGTTGGAGCCCTCGGCCGACCGAGTCGCCGCGCCGTGCCCGTACGCCGGTCCCGATGCCTGCGGAGGCTGCGACTTCCAGCACGTAGATCTGGCGGCCCAACGAGCGTTGAAGGCCACGGTGGTGGCCGAGCAGTTGCGACGGGGCGCGCGCATCGACGTGCAGGTTGAGGTCGAGGCGGTGCCTGGCGACGAGGCCGGGCTGCACTGGCGCACCCGGCAGCGCTACGTGGAGCTACCCGATGGTGGGCTCGGCATGCGCAAGCACCGGTCGCGCGAGGTGGTGCCGATCGACGCCTGCTTGCTCGAGGGTCCAGACCCCTCACATGAGGTGCGCGGACATCGGTTTGAGGTGGCGCCCGGTGGCTTCTGGCAGGTGCACCCGGGAGCACCCGGGACTCTGGTCGGGGCTGTGCTCGACGCGGTTGACCCACGAGTTGGCGAGTCGGCGCTCGACCTGTACGCCGGTGTGGGCCTGTTCTCGCACTTCCTCAAGCAGGCCGTCGGCGATGCCGGAACGGTCACGGCGATCGAGGGAGATGCCAGCGCGTCCGCGCTCACGAGTCGCAACTGCGGGGACGTCGAGGCGCTCCTTGGCGACGTCGCCTCGGTACTGGCTGGGTGGGAAACCCGATCTGTCGATCTCGTGGTGCTCGACCCACCGCGAGAGGGCGCCAAGCGTCAGGTGGTCGAGCAGGTCGTGGCGCGCCAGCCGCGGGCTGTCGCCTACGTGGCGTGCGATCCCGCGGCACTGGCTCGCGACGTCGCGATCTTTGCCGAGCACGGCTACGGGCTCTCCTCGTTGCGGGCCTTCGACCTGTTCCCGATGACCCACCACGTCGAATGTGTCGCGCTGCTGGAGAAGACTGACTGAGCGCGTCGCATCATCGGGACCGCCGCTCGTTATCGTGACGACGTGCCGGAGGACTTCGTGATCGCCCGTAACGCCGAGCCCGGTTCGACGCTGCCCTACCTCCTCCGTATCCCGCTCGGGGACGGGATCATCCTCAAGGCAAAGGACACCTGGCCGCGCACAGGCAAGGTCTACTGTCACCGGGTCGAGGAGTGGCCAGCCGACGCCGAGATCATCGAACGGGTGCAGGTGCGATCCTGCGTGAGGCGTGGAGCCGCGATCGACCTGGTGCTCGATCGCGGTCGGGAGAACCGCTCCCAGATCGTTGTCACCAACGCCCGCGGCCGCCAGATGATCTTCTGGCAGACCGCCCGTACCTCCAAGCAAGCGCGTCCTGCGGTCTCGCTTCCCGGCGCCCGCGCCAGCGGGCTCGCCGACCTGGAGATCGCCGTCGACATCCGCGAGCGCTACCCGTTCACGTTCGCAGACCGCCAGGCGACAACGCGACGTGAGCCGCTCAGCGCGGGTGACTACGGACTCGTCGTCGACGGGCGGTTGCAGGCGACGGTGGAGCGCAAGTCGCTGACCGACCTCGTCACGTCCCTGACCACCGGAAAGCTGAAGTTCCAGCTCACCGAGCTGTCCTCGATCCCGCGTGCCGCTGTCGTCGTCGAGGAGCGCTACTCGCAGGTCTTCAAGATCGACTACGTGCGGCCCAGCGTGGTGGCTGATGCGATCGCCGAGTGCCAGGTCCGTTTCCCGAGCGTCCCGATCGTCTTCTGCGACACCCGCAAGCTCGCCCAGGAGTGGACCTATCGCTTCCTTGCGGCTGCTCGGGTCCAGCTCTCCGAGGAGACCGTCGGCGAACTAGCTGTACGCCGCTTGGCCGTGGCGCCGCCTCTGGCTCCCGCACCGCCGACGCCAGCCGACGTGCGCGGGTGGGCGATGGCAAACGACATCGTCGTCTCCGACCGGGGGAGGATCCCGGTGGCGGTGATGACGCAGTACCTCGAGGCGCGCGCTCGTGACTCGACCGGCGGTGCGATCTAGCTGACGAGCATGTGCCCTGTGCGGGCCGGTGTCGGTGGTCGGGGCGCGACCGATCGATGTCGGTGGCCGGTGGGGGTGATGGTCTCGACGACGTGTCGTGGTGCGTCGCGTTCGCTTCGCTGTCGCCAGCCGGTGGCTTGTTTGGCGTGGTTGCAGGCCCGGCAGAGGCCTTGGGTGTTGGCCGCGGTGGTCTCGCCGTGGTTGTTGACGGTGGTGATGTGGTCGTCGTGGGCGATGGGTGCTTCGCACCAGGGGGTGCGGCAGATGCCTTGGTCGCGGAGCCGGAGGAACCCTGAGAGGCCCTGGGTGGTGAACCGTTGCCGGGTCGACATCGCGATCAGGTTGCCGTGGGGGTCGACGTAGAGCCGGCGGAGGTAGGTGAGGGTTCCGGAGTCCAAGGCGTCGGCGACGAGGTCGCGGGCGGTCTGGGCGGGGAGGGGGCCGTGGCCTGGCACGTCGGCTGGCTCGGAACCTGAGCCGAACAGGCTCTGGTCGGAGATGACGAGGTCGACGGTGAGGGGGACGTCGGTGGCCTGGGC
>JBAUWM010000411.1:0-5759 GCA_049583775.1 Nocardioides sp. | reverse complement strand
GCTCACCCGCGCACTGTCGCCACGTGGCGCCGACGACGAGGTCATCGACCTCGCGGGCAACGACTACTTGGGCCTGGCGCGCCATCCTGTGGTCACCGAAGCTGCCGCCGCGGCAGCCCTCACGTGGGGAGCAGGCGCCGGGGCCTCGCGACTGGTCACCGGCTCGCTCGACCTGCACGCCGAGCTCGAGTGGCTGCTCGCTGACTACCTCGAGCAGCCGGCTTGCCTGGTGTTCTCGACCGGTTACCACGCGAACCTCTCGGCAGTGTGCGCCATGGTCGACCGCGACTCCCTCGTGATCTCCGACGCGCACATCCACGCCTCGCTGATCGATGCAGTGCGACTCTCGCGCGCCGATCTCGTGGTGGTCGACCACAACGACGTCGCGGCGGTCGAGCGGGCCCTGTACGAGGCACAGGGACGCCGAACGATGGTGCTGGCCGAGTCGGTCTACTCCGTGCTGGGCGATGCCGCTCCTCTCGTCGAGCTCGCCGACCTCTGCGCCGAGTCCGGGGCGCTGTTGCTGGTCGACGAGGCCCACGGCCTCGGCGTCCACGGCCCCGGCCTCGTGCACCGCTCAGGCCTGGCTGGGCGCCCCCACGTGCTGGTGACTGCGACGCTCTCGAAAGCGCTGGGCAGCCAGGGCGGCGCCGTGCTCGGCGACCCCACCGTGATCGAGCACCTCGTGAACCGCGCCCGCCCGTTCATCTTCGACACTGCCCTGGCCCCACCCGCGACCGGCGGTGCGCTGGCCGCACTGCACGAGCTGCGCGCCCGACCCGAACTGTCGGAGTGCGTGCAGCGCCGCGGCCGCGACCTCGCTGTCGCCCTCGGCGTCGAGCCCAGCGTCGGTGCCGTGCTTTCAGTGCCGATGCCCTCGCCCCACGTCGCCGTCGCCGCACAAGCGGCGGCCCGCGCCCAGGGAGTGCGCGTCGGCTGCTTCCGACCACCCTCCGTGCCCGACGGCATCTCACGGCTGCGGATCACCGTGAGCGCCGGCGTGCCCGACGCCGACTGGGCCCGGGCCGTCGACGTGCTCGTGGCCGTGGTGAAGGAGCACACCGGATGACCGGTCGGGTCATGATCGTCACCGGAACTTCCACCGACGTCGGCAAGACGATCGCGACCGCGGCGCTGGCCGCCACGACGCCGGGCCGCGTTGTGGTCGTGAAGCCAGTCCAGACCGGAGTTGCTTCTGGCGAGCCTGGTGACGCGGACGTCGTCCACCGGCTGAGCGGGTGCGACGTGCAGACCTGGGTCGAGCTGCCCGAGCCGTTGGCTCCCGACACAGCCGCTCGACGCGCTGGCGTCGCGCTGCCCCGGGTGAGCCAGCACGCGGCGCAGGTGCTCGCCTTGTGCGGGCAATACGACGTCGTGATCGTCGAGGGCGCCGGCGGACTGCTGGTGCGGCTCGACACCGAGGGCGGAACCCTGCTGCACATGGCCGAGACGCTGGCCAGCAGCGTGGTGCTCGACGTGCACGTGGTGTGTTCGGCCGGGCTGGGCACGCTCAATCACACCGAGCTCACCGTCAACGCGCTGCGCGCCCGCGACGTCCGCCCTCGCGGGCTGGTGATCGGTTCGTGGCCTCAGCAACCTGGGCTGGCTGAGCAGTGCAACGTGGCCGATCTGCCGCGCGTGACGGGCGTGCCCATCTCGGGCATCATCCCGGCCGGAGCCGGAGCCCTGACGCCCAGCGACTTCGTGGCTCAGTCGGCAGGCTGGTTCAAGAACCACCGGTGACCGAACGGGTCGGTGAAGATCGCGACCCGACCCGCCGGCGGGCTGTCCTCCGGACCTCGCGTCATCGCGGTCCCGGCTGCGACCACCCGCGCTGCCAGTGCGTCGACGTCGGCAACGGTCAAGTGCAAGGAGACGGCCGGGTGGCGGTGGGGGTCGGGCTCAGCGACACCGGCCTCCTCGAAGGCGTCGCTCATCATCCAGCGAGCGCCCTCCGCCTCCAGCTCGCAGTGGCCGACTCGACCGTCGGGCATCTCTATCGGGTCGTAGACCACGTCGGCCCCGAGCACGTCGACGTACCAAGCGATCGCGGCCCGCGAGTCGGCGACGCAGATGTACGGAGTCAGCTCACTCATGAACGCCACCCTCCTACGATGGACGCATGACCGCCACCCTCGAGCCGCAGACCGCCGCTGAGGTGTACGTGCACGCGCTCGAGCCTCCCGTCCGAGGCCGCGCTCGACGGCTGGGTGTTGCCGCGCTCGACCTGTGGTGCGCGACCTTCGGGGGCCTGTTCGAGCTGTCGAGCGCCGGCGACGTCGTGGTCCGTCGCCGCAGCGACGGTGTCGAGGAGCTGCGAATCCCTGCTGGCCCGCCCGACGAGGCGAGCATCCTGCTTCACCACGTGCGCGAGCAGCTCGACCTGCTCAGCCCCGACGAGTTCCGCGGCACGTGGGGAGTGGCCTGACCCGTCGGGTCACCACACGTCGCCGTTGCGCCAGTCGCAGATGAGCGGCTCGTCGAGGTCGAGCCCAGCACCGCCGAGCACGTAGATGGCGCCGTCATCGTCGGGCGTGGGTAGCAGCCCCTCGGGGCTGAGCACTGACGAGGCTCCGCGCCAAACGGTCCAGCCGCGAGCTTCGTAGAACGGCACCGCTGCCGCCGAGGCGCTGAGCGCCAGCACGTCGTAGGCCGGCGCCAGCCGCTCCAAGGCCGTCATCACGGTCGACCCGTGACCCGCGCGGCGCCGGTCGGCTCGGGTTGCTACGCCCTCGACGTAGCCGGTGCGCAACGACCGGCCCTCGTGCAGCAGGCGACGCTGCACCAGTGATCCGTGCGCGATGACCTTGTCGTCACCCTCCAGCACGAGCGCGTGCATGCCCCCCAGCGAGTGCTCCCAGTCGTGGTCGTCGAATCGGCCGTCAAAGGCAGCATCGAGCAGCACCCTGATCGCGCCGAGTTCGTCGCTGGCGAGCTCGCCGGTGTGGGCGGCGATCACACGGGTCACCATCGCGGCGGCTGTCGGTGGGCCCATGGCGCCGCTGCCTCTAGCTGCGCAGCCAACGAGAGCAACAGCTCCTCCTCGGCCGGTCGGGCGGCGAGCATGACCCCGACGGGGAGGGGCAGCGGATCGTCGGTCCAGTACAGCGGCAACGAGACGGCGGGCATGCCAGTGACGTTCCACGCCGACGTGTAGGGCGTGTACGCCTTCTGGTTCTCGAAGTCGCGGGCCGGGTCGGCGTCGTCGCGGATCGCCCCGACCGGGAGCGGCGGGCTGGCCAGCGTTGGGGTGAGCACGGCGTCGTAGGGCGCGAGCGACTCCAGGGCGACTGCCGCGAACCGGCGCATCGCACCGATCGCTAGTCCGAAGTCGGGACCGCTGACCGCGCGCCCTCGGTCACCGAGCCAACGGGTGAGTGGACGCAGGAGGTGCTCGCGGTCGGGAGGCACCGTGCTCAGCGCCGTCAGGACCGCCCAGCAGGTCTCAAACACGGGCACCGCCTCGCGGGGCAACGGCACCGGCACGTCGACGACGTCGTGGCCGAGGCTCTCGAGCAGACCGCTGGCCTCCTCGTAGGCGGCGACGCAGGCGGGGTCGATCGTCACGTCGGCGATCACCGGGTCGACGAACCGCGCGATACGCAACTGTCCCGGCTCGCGCTCGCACGCCTCCAGGAAGGTGCCGCCGGGAGCCGGCGCCCACGAGGGATCGCCATCGCGTCGTCCGGCCAGCACGTCGAGCAGTGCAGCCGCATCGCGCACGGTCCGGGCGATCGACCCGGACGTCGCGAGACCGACCGGGTCGCCGTACATCGGGTAGCCGCTGATCCTGCCTCGGGTGGGCTTGAGCCCCACGAGACCGCAGCACGACGCAGGGATGCGGATCGAGCCACCACCGTCGGAGCCCTGCGCCACGGGCACCAGCCCAGCAGCGACGGCTGCTGCCGCGCCTCCGGACGATCCGCCTGCCATCCGGGTGCGGTCCCACGGAGTCACCGCGGGCGGTGCGCCCTCGGGCTCGGTGTAGCAAGGCGACCCGAACTCGGGCGTGCTGGTCTTGCCTAGGCTGACCATGCCGGCGTCCTCAAGGGCCAGCGTGACACTGTCGGAAATCTCTGGCACGTAGTCGGCGAAGGCGGGCGACCCGAAGGCCGTCGGCACGCCGGCAGTGAGGTTGAGGTCCTTGATCGCGGTGGGCACGCCGCGCAATGGCGACGGGCCAGACGCCAGTGAGCCAGCGCGCTGGCGCGCGTGGTCGGCCGTGATCGTCACGAAAGCGCCGACGTCGTCCAGCTTCTCGGCGCGGGCCAGGTAGTGCTCCACCAGCTCGAGGGGGGAGACCTCGCCGCGACGGACGAGGGCTCCCTGCTCGAGTGCGGTCAGGTCGTGCAGCTCAGCCACGAGTCGACCGTAGCCGCACGCCGCTGGCCAGTCCCCTCGAGGGGACGGGTCGACGTCAGGCTGCGGCGGGTTGGAAGGCGACGAGGGCGCGCACGACGTCGTGGAAGCGCTCGATCACCTCGGGGTCGCTCAGCACGTCGACCTCGATGCCCGGCTGCGACACGATCGCAGTGTCGACCACCACGGCTCCCGCGATCCCCGCGGAGCGCTGGGCGTCGGCGTGGGCCCACTTGCCTCCGTAGGGCGTGGGCGTGGTGCCGAGGACCCCGAAGGGCTTACCGGTGATGGCGCCTTGCCCGTAGGGGCGTGAGAGCCAGTCGATGGCGTTGTTGAGCACCGCCGGCATGGTGCCGTTGTACTCGGGGGTGACGGCCAGGACGGCGTCTGCGGCGGCGACCCGCTCACGCAACGACACCGCGGCGGACGGCGTGGCGGTGGCGTCGAGGCCCTCCTCGTAGAAGGGCAGGTCACCCAGCCCGTCGACGATGTCCAGCACGACACCGGAGGGCGCCTGGTCGCGGAGCAGCTCGGCGACCTTGCGGTTGAGGGAGTCGGCGCGAAGGCTGCCGACGAGGACGGCTACACGGGTGTCAGTCATGGAGACTCAAACGGACCGGAGTCCGTTTCTATTCCAGCGGGCTCCCCGACCCGCGCACTAGTCTCCGCAGCATGGATCTGCCGGCGCTGCTGCCCTTGGCGGGCGAGCCGCCGGCCGAGCGCGCCGACGCGGCCCGCAATCGGGAGGCCCTGCTGCGAGCGGCGGCCGAGCTGATCGACCACTGCAGCGTCGAGAACGTCACCATGGACGCCGTCGCGCAACGAGCCGGCGTCGGCAAGGGCACCGTCTTTCGACGGTTCGAGAGCCGCGAGGGGCTGATGGCAGCCCTGGTGAACCACTCGGAGACCGCGTGGCAGGCTGCGGTGATCTCGGGACCGCCGCCCCTCGGGCCCGGCGCCGACCCGCTCGACCGGCTGCTGGCCTTCGGCCACTCGCGTATCGAGACGACACTGCGTCATGCGGCCCTGATCCGCGCGGCTGGCCGCGCCGGGTCGCGCGCGTTCGCGGCGGCGTCGTTCACCGCGATGCACGTGCGCTACCTGCTACGAGAGCTCGACGTCGAGGGCGACCTGGGCTATCTCGCCACGGCGCTCCTGGCACCCCTGGAGATTCCGATCCTCGAGCAGCAGGTGGAGCTCGAGCACATGCCGGTGGAGCAGATCCACGCCGGGTGGGACGACCTCGTCCGCCGACTGCTCCGCACCTGAGTAGGGCGCGAGTCGGCGCAAGTTAATGCCGACTCGCCATCGAAAGGCGTCCAGTCGGCGCAAGTTAAAGCCGACTCAGCGCCAGGGTACGCGGGGGCGCCCGATCTTCGACCCGGCCGGAACCAGTGCGC
>JBAUWM010000410.1:0-7492 GCA_049583775.1 Nocardioides sp. | reverse complement strand
GCCTCGTCGACCTCTCCCACGCGCAGAACATCAAGTCCGCCAAGCGGATGGTCGAGCGTGCGGTTCGCCCCGAGGTCTGGGACGTGCTCGAAGAGGTCATCGCCGAGCACCCGGTGCTGCTCAACCGGGCGCCCACCCTGCACCGACTCGGCATCCAGGCCTTCGAGCCCCAGCTGATCGAGGGCAAGGCCATTCAGATCCACCCGCTCGTCTGCACGGCGTTCAACGCCGACTTCGACGGTGACCAGATGGCGGTGCACCTGCCGTTGTCGGCCGAGGCGCAGGCCGAGGCCCGGATCCTGATGCTCTCGACCAACAACATCTTGAAGCCGTCGGACGGCCGTCCGGTGACCATGCCTACCCAGGACATGATCATCGGCCTGTTCTTCCTGACGACTGACCGTGACGGTCAGCCGGGCGACGGGCGCGCGTTCTCCTCGCCGGCTGAGGCCATCATGGCGCTCGACAAGGGCGAGATCTCGGTGCAGAGCAAGGTCAAGATCCGTCTGACCGACGTCGTGCCGCCGCTCGAGCTCGGTGGCGACCGCGAGGAGCGCCGCACGATCACGCTCGACACCACGCTGGGCCGCGCGCTCTTCAACGACACGCTGCCGGCCGACTACCCCTTCGTGAACTACGAAGTGGGCAAGAAGGCCCTCGGTGCGATCGTGAACGACCTCGCCGAGCGCTACACCAAGGTTGAGGTTGCTGCCTCGCTGGACGCCCTCAAGGACGCCGGGTTCGCCTGGGCGACCCTGTCGGGTGTCACGGTCTCGATCGACGACGTCACCACGCCTGCCGACAAGATCACCATTCTGGCCGAGTACGAAGCGCAGGCTGCCAAGGTGCAGAAGCAGTTCGAGCGCGGTCTGGTGACCGACGACGAGCGTCGCCAGGAGCTCATCGAGATCTGGACCGAGGCTGCGTCCAAGGTCGGTGACGCCATGGAGAAGAACTTCGACCGGACGAACCCGATCTACATGATGGTCGACTCCGGCGCTTCGGGAAACATGAACCAGATCCGTCAGGTTGCGGCCATGCGAGGCCTCGTGGCCAACCCCAAGGGCGAGATCATCCCGCGGCCGATCAAGTCGAACTTCCGCGAGGGTCTGACCGTCCTGGAGTACTTCATCGCCACCCACGGTGCGCGCAAGGGTCTGGCTGACACCGCTCTGCGTACCGCCGACTCGGGCTACCTGACTCGTCGACTGGTCGACGTCTCCCAAGACGTGATCATTCGCGAGGACGACTGTGGCACCGAGCGTGGTCTGCCGAAGAAGATCGGTGTCGTCGGTGACGACGGTGTGGTCCGCAAGGACGACAACGCCGAGACCGCGGCCTACGCCCGCTCGGCGGCGACCGAGGTGACCCACCCCAAGACCGGCGACGTGCTGGTCGAGGCCGGCGGTGACCTGGGCGACGTCAAGATCGGCGAGCTGATCTCGGCCGGGATCCCGGAGGTCAAGGTCCGCTCGGTGCTGACCTGTGACGCCAAGACCGGTACCTGCGCCAAGTGCTACGGCCGCTCGCTGGCAACCGGCAAGCTCGTCGACATCGGTGAGGCGGTCGGCATCATCGCCGCCCAGTCGATCGGTGAGCCCGGCACGCAGCTGACCATGCGTACCTTCCACACCGGTGGTGTGGCCTCGGCTGACGACATCACCCAGGGTCTGCCCCGCGTGGTCGAGCTCTTCGAGGCCCGTCAGCCCAAGGGCCTCGCCCCGATCTCGGAGGCCGCTGGCCGCGTCGAGATCGAGGAGACCGACAAGACCCGGAAGATCCTGGTCACGCCCGACGACGGTTCCGAGGTGCTGGAGTACCCGGTCTCGAAGCGGTCGCGCCTGCTGGTCGCCGACGGCGACCACATCGAGGTCGGCCAGAAGCTGATCGTCGGTACCGAGAGCCCGCAGGAAGTGCTGCGCATCCTCGGTGTGCGCAAGGCCCAGGAGCACCTCGTTGACGAGGTGCAGAAGGTCTACCGCTCGCAGGGTGTGTCGATCCACGACAAGCACATCGAGATCATCGTGCGGCAGATGCTGCGCCGGGTCACGGTCATCGAGTCGGGGGAGACGAACCTGCTGCCCTCCGACCTCGTCGACCGCGCACGCTTCGAGGAGGAGAACCGCCGCGTGGTCTCCGAGGGCAGCACGCCCGCCTCGGGCCGTCCGGTGCTGATGGGCATCACCAAGGCGTCGCTCGCCACCGAGTCGTGGCTCTCGGCGGCCTCCTTCCAGGAGACCACCCGAGTGCTCACCGACGCGGCGATCCACGGTCGTTCCGACAGCCTGCGCGGGCTGAAGGAGAACGTGATCATCGGCAAGCTGATCCCGGCCGGTACCGGCCTGGAGCGCTACCGCAACATCCGGGTCGAGCCGACCGAAGAGGCCCGCGCTGCGGCCTACTCGGTCACTGGCTACGACTCGTACGACTACGAGTTCGGTGCCCCGGGCACCGGTCAGGCCGTCGCTCTCGACGACTTCGACTTCGGGTCGTACCAGAACTGAGGACCCCGGGCTGACGTGTTCAGCACGGATTCGACAGGAACCCTCGCCCCTTGGGCGGGGGTTCCTGCCATTTCGGCGCAATCATTCTCACCGCGATCGCTAGGTTGAGGCGATGAGCACCGGAGCCCCGCGCGCGGCCGACTTCGATTCTGCTGGCACCACGTGTGCTGCTTGGCACGTGCCGGCTTCAGGCGCCGTCGGATCCTCGGGCACGTGGGTGGTGATGGCCCATGGGTTCTCGCTGACCCGGCACGACGGCCTGCTCGACTACGCACACGTGTTCGCCGAGGCCGGGGCTGACGTGCTGGTGTTCGACCACCGCTTCCTGGGTGACTCCGGCGGCACGCCACGCCAGCGGGTACGGCTCAAGGAACAGCGAGCCGACTGGGCTGCGGCGGTGGCGCACGCTCGCTCGCTGGGTGCCGAGCGTGTCGTGCTGTGGGGTTTCTCGATGAGCGGTGCCCACGTCGTCCAGACCGCAATCGCTGACCCGACCATCGACGGCGTGCTCGCCATGGCCCCGTTCATCAACGGATTCCGCCGCGTGCTGGCGGCCCCGATGCGCGCGAACATGCGGATCGTGGCCCGAGCGATTCCGGCGGCGCTCGGCTCAAAGGTCACCATTCCGGTGACAGCGCAGCCGGGCAGCCTCGGCGCGATGGCGCTGACGGGCGAGGCTGATGGCTTCGCTGCGGTCGTGCCGGCCGGCTCGCCGTGGCGCAATGAGGTGTCGCCGGCCCTGTTCGTGTCGGTGCCGGTCCATCGTCCCTATCGACGCACCAAGCGGCTCACCTGCCCGGCGTGGTTCGGCCTGGGGGAGCGCGACATCACGGTGCACGCGCCCTCGATCGTCGCCGCGGCCGACCGGGCGCCCCGAGGCGAGCTGGTGCGCTACCCCGAGCACGACCACTGGACTCCGTTCGTCGGTGACGCCGGCACTCGGATCGCAGAGGACCAGCTGGCGTTCCTGCATCAATCCGGCCTCCTGCCGAGTCGGCGCGTCTGACTGGCCGCCTCGGCGACAACCAAGCGTCCAGCTGCGCCGATCCGGCGTTAACTTGCGCCGAGTCGGCGATCACTTCGGGCACCTGAGAGAATCTGAGAGTGACCGCGCGACCCACCGAGACCGACGTCCTTGTCGTCGGCGCCGGCCCGGCCGGGTCGGCTGCTGCAGCCTGGGCGGCACGCGGTGGCGCCGAGGTGGTGCTTGCGGATTCGGCCGTGTTCCCGCGCGACAAGACCTGCGGAGACGGCCTCACCCCGCGCGCGATCGGTGAGCTGAGCCGCCTGGGCCTCGAAGACTGGCTGCGGGCGCACACGGTCAACCAGGGCTTGCGAGCCCACGGGTTCGGACAGACCTTGCTGCTGCCGTGGCCGGGCGGGTCGCTTCCCGATTGGGGCAGCGCGGTGGCCCGCACCGAGCTCGACGACCACCTGCGCACCACCGCCATCAAGAGCGGCGCCACTGCCATCGACGGCGTGCGAGCGGTCGACGTCCGCCGCGAGGGCGAGCGGGTGGCTGCCGTGGTCTTCAGCCAAGGCGACGAGACGTTCGAGATCGCCTGCCGGCGCCTCGTGGTGGCCGACGGCGTGCGCTCGCCGCTCGGCAAGGTGCTGGGGCGCGAGTGGCACCGCGACACCGTCTACGGTGTAGCCGGCCGCTCGTACGTGACCTCCGAAATGTCCGACGATCCCTGGATCAGCAGCCACCTCGAGCTGCGTGGCGAAGACGGCGAGATCTTGTCTGGCTACGGCTGGATCTTCCCCCTGGGCAGCGGCGAGGTGAACCTCGGCGTCGGCACCCTGGCCACCTCGAAGCGGCCGGCGAACATCGCCATCAAGCCGCTGATGGCCTACTACGCCGAGGAGCGGCGCGAGGAGTTCCACCTCTCGGGAGACCTGCGCGCCCCGACGTCCGCGTTGCTGCCGATGGGCGGTGCCGTGAGCAACGTGGCCGGACCCAACTGGGCCCTGATCGGCGACGCTGCCGGTTGCGTGAACCCGCTCAACGGCGAGGGCATCGACTACGGCCTCGAGACGGGTCGGCTGCTCGTCGAGATGATGAGCGAGCGAGACGACCTGAGCAGCGCGTGGCCGGCCCTGCTCACCGATCACTATGGCGAGGCCTTCTCGATCGCGCGCCGCCTCGCCGGGCTGGTCACGGTGCCGCGCCTGCTCCCGGCGCTGGGCCCGGTGGGCATGCGATCTGACTGGATGATGACGCTGGCGCTGCGCTGGATGGGCAACCTGGTCACTGACGACGATCGTGACCGCGCGGCGCGCGTGTGGCGCTGGGCCGGACGACGGTCGCTCGCCCGAGATCATCGCCCGCCGTTCTCGTGACCGCTGAGCCGGTCTACCGCACGACGATCACTCTCGGAAAGCTCCTCTTCCGGGCCCTCGACCTCCGCGTGCGCTCCGCCGGGGCAGAGAACGTGCCCAGCACCGGTCCGGTGATCCTCGCGTGCAACCACGTGTCGTTTCCCGACTTCCTGTTCGTCGGCGACGCCCTGCTCGGTCAGCCTCGCCTGGTGCGCTTCCTGTGCCGCCACGACATCTGGAACTCACCGGCCGGGCCCGCCATGTCCGCGATGCGGCATGTCCCGGTCGATCGGGAGGCTCCGGCGGCGGCCTACCTCCAAGCTCGTTCGTTGCTGCGAGCGGGTGAGGTCGTCTGCGCTTTTCCGGAGGCCGGTATCTCGGCCGCGTACGTGGTCCGCGCGATGATGCCGGGGGCGGCGGCGCTGGCCCGCGAGACCGGGGCGGCCCTGGTTCCGGTGACGGTGTGGGGTGGACAGCGGTTGTGGGGTCAGAAGCGCGACCTCGAGTCGCCACTGCCCCGACCGACGATCCAGCGCGGCCGCACCGTCGACGTGCGATTCGGTGAACCCCGGACCGTGGCTGCTGACGCTGACCTCGTGGAGGTGACCCGCAGCCTCGGGGAGCATTTCCAGACCGAGCTCGAGCAGCTGCAACGGCTTCCCGAGCACCAGCCGCGCCCGGGGGAGTGGGCCCCGTGGCATCCGCGGCACCTGGGTGGAGACGCAGTCGAGCGGACCGCCTCCTTCGCGCTTGACGGGATGCCGCGTGCGGCAGTGGCCCCCACTTGGGGGCCTGGAGTCGCGCCGGGCTCGTCGTGAGCGCGTTCGCTCGAGGGGCGGCTTCACCCCCACCACTAGATTTGGACGTGTGTCGAACCGGGTGCAGCGAGTGGCGGCCTACGCCGTCGTCGTTCGCGACGGCGCCATCCTGCTGAGCCGTCTCGCTCCCCGGGTTTCGACCACCGAACTCTGGACGTTGCCCGGTGGCGGGCTCGACCACGGCGAAGACCCGCGCGACGCCGTCGTCCGCGAAGTCCACGAGGAGACGGGCCTCGACCTCACTATCGGCGGCACTGCCCGGACGTTCTCGCTGCACCTGCCAGACACGTGGCGCCGGGGGCGCCGGGTCGACGCGCACTCGCTGCGCATCGTCTACGACGGGTGGGTGCCCGTCGACTCACCGGAACCTCGCGTGGTGGAGGTCGACGGGTCGACGGTGGCGGCTGCCTGGGTGCCGGTGGCCAGCGTGCTCGACGGCAGCGTGCCGACGGTTGCCCTGGTGCGTGAGGCCCTGACCGGATATCAGCCAGTTCCGTTCCAGCGCGTTGCCGCCTACGGGCTGATCCGTCGGTCCGGGGCCGCCGGTGAGGAAGTGCTGCTCGCGCGCATCTCCTCGAGCGGCTTCCACACGGGGCAGTGGGCCTTGCCCGGCGGTGGTGTCGACCACGGCGAGCACCCGACCGCCACCGTGGTCAGAGAAGTGGCCGAAGAGACTGGTCTCACCTGCATGGTCGGACGCCTCGTCACCGCCGATGACGTGCTGGTGCGTGGCACCGCGCCCTCGGGACGCGACGAGGCGTTCCACTCGATCGGGTTGGTCTACGAGGCGACCGTTGAGGCGACCGGGGCTGAGCTCGCCGTCGAGGTGTCGGGCACGACCGACGCCGTCGCCTGGTGGTCCGTCGCAGCCATCGAGGCGGGCGACGTCCCCGTCGTCGACCTCGTCCGTACGCTGACCCGTCGGCTATAGGGGACGGGTCAGCGGAGAGCCAGGCGCGGGGTATACGCCCGGATAGTTCGTCATCTGGTCGACGTCGTAGGTCACCCGGCACGTTGACCAGATGACGAACTATCCATCGCTGGCGACTCATGGGGCACGGCCCCTGTCTAGAGTGACCGGGTGAGTGAGACCGTGTTCACCTATGCCGCGCCGGCCCTCAAGTTCGGCACGGGGGCGTCGGCCGAGATCGGGTACGACCTGCTGGGCTACGGCGCGCGTCGGGTGCTGATGGTGACCGACCCGGGGCTGGCGGCTACCGGCCGACCTCAGCAGATCGCCGAGCAGATGACGGCGCGCGGCCTCGACGTCACAACGTTCGACCAGGCGCGGGTCGAGCCGACCGATGAGTCATTGATCGCCGCGATCGACTTCGCGCGGGCGGCCGGCCCCTTCGACGCCATCGTCGCCGTCGGTGGTGGGTCGGCGATCGACACCGCGAAGGCGGTCAACCTTCTCACCACCAACCCCGGCGAGCTGATGGACTACATCAACGCGCCGGTCGGCAAGGCCAAGGCTCCGACGGAGCGATTGCTCCCCCTGGTTGCGGTGCCCACCACCACCGGAACCGGCAGCGAGAGCACCACCATCTGCGTGCTCGACGTGCTGGCACTTCACGTGAAGACCGGCATCAGCCACCCGGCACTGCGGCCGACGCTGGCGGTGGTCGACCCCGAGCTGACACTCACCCAGCCGGCGATGGTGACCGCGGCCTCCGGGATGGACATCCTCTGCCACGCGCTCGAGAGCTACACCGCCCGGTGGTACGCCGACTTCGACGCCAAGCAGCCCGAGCAGCGGGTGCCCTACTGCGGAGCGAACCCGATCGCCGACATGTGGTCGGAGAAGGCGATGTCGCTGCTGGCGACGTCGTTCCGGGCGGCGGTGCG
>JBAUWM010000409.1:0-2573 GCA_049583775.1 Nocardioides sp. | reverse complement strand
GTTCTACCAAGCCACCGCTGCCGAGCCGCACGACGTCATCAGGCGTCGGGTGTTGCGGGCCGCCGGACGCCGGGTGGCTGGCGTTGAAGACGAGCTGCTGGACGCCGAGGCGCTCGAACGCTCAGGGCGAGACCTGCCGATCATCGGCGAGGGTGCCTTGATGGCCCAGCTCTCGCGCGCCCGCGACCGCACCATGCACTCGATCGTGGCCACCATCCAGGCCGAGCAGGACAAGGCGATCCGCGCACCCAGCCGCGGGGTCACCGCGATCTCGGGTGGCCCGGGCGTCGGCAAGACCGTCGTCGCCTTGCACCGCGCCGCCTACCTGCTCTACACCGACCGTCGTCGTTACGAGAGCGGCGGCGTGCTCGTCGTCGGTCCGAGCGGCGTCTTCATGCGCTACATCGAGCGGGTCTTGCCGTCGCTCGGCGAGACGGCGGTCGCGCTGCGGTCGCTGGGCGAGGTGGTCGACGGCGTCCGCGCGAGCCGCCACGACGAGCCTGCGGTGGCCGACGTGAAGGGCTCGGAGCGGATGGCCGAGCTCATGCGGCGCACAGCCAGGCAGCAGGCTCCGGGTAGCCCGAGCGAGTTCCGGATCTTCTGGTACGACAACACGATCGTCCTCGACCGGGGGCTGCTCGGCCGGATCCGGCGTCAGCTGATGTCGCAAGGTCGCCGCAACCGGCAGATGTCGCGGGTGACGCCCGCGCTGCTCGATGCGATGTGGCGCCAGGTGCGCAGCGAGCGCGGCCGCGAGCGCGGGCGCGAATTCTTCGACGACGACCTACTCGGCACCGACGAGTTCCTCGACTTCGTGCTGGCGTGGTGGCCGCCGCTCACCGCGCCCGAGGTGCTCGGCTGGGTGCGCGACCCGGAATTCCTGATTCGCATCTCTGAGGGGATCCTCTCCAGCGAGGAGCAGCGGCTGCTGCTCAAGTCGTGGTCAGACGGTCGCGACCTCTCGGTCGAGGACGTGCCGCTGATCGACGAGCTGCGCTACGCCCTCGGCTACGTGCCGCAACGCACCGACGATGCGATGGACACCCGCGACGACTACCTCGGTCAGCTCGAAGGCGCCGTCGACATCAAGGAGCTGATGACGGCCAGCGACCGGGAGTACGCGCCGTCGGGGCGCGCGTGGACGCCGCCGACCCACTCGATCGAGGACGACGGCTTCGCCCACGTGCTCATCGACGAGGCCCAAGACCTCACCCCGATGCAGTGGCGGATGGTGGGCCGTCGCGGCCGCGGTGCGTCGTGGACCATCGTGGGCGACCCCGCCCAGTCGTCGTGGCCGATTCCCGCCGAGGCGGCCGCAGCCCGCGCGGCTGCGATCGAGGGCAAGGCGCTGCACGAGTTCCATCTCTCGACCAACTACCGAAACTCCTCGGAGATCTACGGCTTCGCGGCCGCCTACGCCCAACGGGTGGGGCTGGACGCCGACCTGCCGACGGCCGTGCGTTCGACCGGCGCCGAGCCCCGAGTGGTGGGTCCGGTCGCCGACCTCGAAGCAGCGACCCGCGACGCCGTCGTCGAGCTGGCAGGTCAGGTGAGTGGCACCGTGGGCGTCGTCGTCCCAGTGGCTCGGCGCTCCGAGGTGAACGCCTGGCTGGCGTCGTGGAGCGAGCTGGCCGCCGACGCGCCCCATGCGCGTGCCTCGGTCGACTCGTCGGTGACACCTTCGGGCGAAGACCGCGTGGTCGTGCTGACCGGCCTCGACACCAAGGGCCTGGAGTTCGACGGCATCGTCGTCGTGCGCCCGCAAGAGATCGAGGACGAGTCGGCCACCGGTCGAGCCACGCTCTACGTGGTGCTGACCCGCGCTACCCAGCTGCTCACCACGGTGAGCTGAGCCGGCTGGCTCAGCACGTGACCTCGCCGTCGGTGTAGCGCATCACCAGCGTTGGCTCCTCGTCGAACTCGAAGGCATCGAGCACCGACGTGCCGATGATGCAGTCGGACCCACCCTCGGCCTGGGTCTTGTCGAAGCTGATGGTCGCCGTGTAGCCGTCGAGCTCGAACCCGGACGAGCTGTTCAGCGAGCCGCTGATCTGGTCGATCGCCGTCTCGAACAGGAAGTCGTTGTTGACGGCGTCCAGTGCCTCGCCGACGCCCTCGAGACCGCCCTCCTCCAGCTCGCCCACCACGCCGGTCGAGTCGACGTCACCACTCTCGACGTCGGGGGAACCGCTCGAGTCGTTCGCGGCAGTGCTGGACGACGAGGGCTCGTCGTCACCACCGCAGGCGGTGAGGGTGAGGACCAGCGCCAGGGCGAGGACCGGAGTGAGCGCAAGAGACCGCGCACGAAGGGGGCGGCGGGCGGCACGGGGGAGAGTCATGGCCGGATCTTCACCCCGTGGGTCCCAAACCCGCCTGAGCAACATCTACTCATCGTCCTCGCCCAGTCGGCTTCAAGGTGCGCCGACTCACGACCACCCGGCGCCGAGTCGGCGTATCTATGCGCCGACTCGGCGGGCGGTGGGCGCCACTAGCATTCGGTCATGTCTGCCGAGACCCCATCCACCTCCGCCCGGGACGCCATCGACGCGCTCACGGGGCACGAGGCGTGGGCG
>JBAUWM010000408.1:0-1724 GCA_049583775.1 Nocardioides sp. | reverse complement strand
AGACATAGACGCCCGAGTAGCCGAAGTAGGGGGCCTCGAAGTACTGAGCGTCGGGGAACTCGATGCGGGTGCCGATGCGCGCACCATTCATCCGGTTGCTCACGGGCGTCAGTGAGGTGGAGGCCACCTCGTCGGTTGCCGAGGAACCGACGTATCCCTGGTGATCGGCTACGTAGTAGGCGAGTTCATAGCGGTAATCGGTGTTAGAGTAGGTGTTGGGGCAACTAGCCGTTGTCCAGCCTGTGTTGTCCACGGTGTAGACGTAGCGCTGGTAGTACGGGTTATAGGTCCTGGTGATACTGCCCGAGACCGAAGGCGCCTCACAGGTCGTGCCCGGAGTCGCGTGGGCTGGCGCGGCCACTCCGACCGTCGTGGTGACGACGGTCGCGATGGCGAATACCGCTGCAAGAAGGAGGCGGAGGCGCTTGCTGAACATTGGGGAGTCTCGCTTTCGGGGAGCACATCAGCGTGCAGTGATCGAACTAGGAAGTACGGGTCGAAGACTAGGAATCCGACCTTTCAGTTTTCTTTCAGTCCCGGGTCCCGAGTGCCCGGTGCCTGAACTCTCAGTGGTCGAACGCCTCAGCGGCAATGTCAGCCACGCCACATCGACCGACCACGGAGTGCGGCCCACGCTCACGCGCCCCCGTTGGTGTGGCTGCGGTCACGTGCCTCAGCGTCAACCGGTCCAGACCAGTAGCCCGCCGTTGGGCGCGGCTAGTACGTTCCAGGTCTGTCTTGCTTTCTCCCCACGCTCCCGCAGGAGGCCCGTCATGGCCCATGAGTCGTCCACGGTGCAGCTGCTCGCTGGGCTGCCGCTCTTCAGCGCGTGCAGTGACAAGGAGCTCAAGCACATCTCCAACCTCGTCGTGCCGACGAGCGTGGCGGCCGGAAAGGTGCTGATGGTGCAGGGCCAGGCGGGCGTCGAGGCCTTTGTGATCGCCTCTGGAAACGCTGACGTCACGATCGACGGGACCAGCGTTGCCACGGTCGGACCCGGCCAGATCCTGGGCGAGATGACCCTGCTCGACCGCACCACCCTGCGCACGGCGACGGTCACAGCCTCCACCCCGATGGAGCTGCTGGTGCTTGAGCCGCGCGGGTTCTCCGACCTGATCGAGCAGCACCCCTCGGTCCTACGCCGGATCGCTGTCGCGCTGGCGTCTCGCTTGCGTGCCGCAGAGGCCTCGCACGTCCACTGACATCGAGTCGCGACTCAGTCGCGCCCGCTCGCCCGTCATTGCAGCCGCGAGAGTGGTCCGATGGGCAAGCCACGGCGACGAAACTCGCCCGTTGGTCTAGCGGGCGCTGCGGGCGTGGCTGGGGCCCCAGGCCTATCCGCCCTCGAGTTCGCGACCGGCGCGTCGACCCCCGTGGGCGTCAACGGCTCAGCCGTCGCATCGGCATCCTGCCCGATCGGCAAGCGGGCGATCTCGGTCTCCGCGGAGTTCGACTCCGGGCCGGATGGCATTCAGACTCGGATGAACAACACCTCGGGCACCGCCTTCGGAAGGAACGCGACCGGCGGCGTCAACAACATCCTGCGCGTCACACTGCTCTGCGCCACTGTCAGCTGACCTGCCGACGCTAACCCGTCTCCTACAGGCGACGGGTCAGCGTGGTCACCAGATGCGGACGCGGGCGGCGGGGTCAAGCCATAGACCGTCGCCCTCGGCGGTATCGAAGACCTCGTGGAACTCGTCGAGGTTGCGCACGATGTTGGC
>JBAUWM010000407.1:0-2324 GCA_049583775.1 Nocardioides sp. | reverse complement strand
GGGCGGGGCCGGTCGCGCTCCGTCTGTGGAGACTCAGTCAGCCGAACGGCTTGGCGGGGCGGGTTGCGGGGGTCTCGACGACGCCGTCGCTCGTGCCTCGCGCCGGCTGCTCGACCAGCGGCAGGCGCAGCTCAACCACCTTCGGCGAGCGTGAGCTCGTGCTGGGCGATCGAGTCGTCGGTGCAGTCGGCCCAGAAGCCGCCCACCACGTCTTCGACCTCAGTGAACGAACGGGCTGCGAACAGCACTTCCTGGTAGTGAGTGATGTCGTAGTCCTGAGCACCCATCGCGGCGATGTCGAGCGGGCGGATGGTCATGCCCCGAAACTCCTGGATCTCTCCAGGGCTGGAGAGGATGCCGGCGCCGTAGGCCTTCAGGCCGTCGGCTTCGTGCACGACACCGAACTCGAGGGTGAACCAGAAGACCTTGCTCACGAACTCGAGCGCAGCAGCTGTCTCGACCCGGCGGGCGGCTCCCCCGGCGGCCTCGTACAACGCGGTGAAGCGCGGGTGGGCCAGGGTGTTGCCGTGCCCGACCACCTCGTGGAGGACGTCGGGCTCGGGCGTGTACAGGGGAACCGAGTGGTGCCTGACGTACTGCGTGGCCCAGAACCGATGGTCGGCCAGCGCGCCGTAGAAGTCACGCAGCGGCACCAGGCCGGCGGCGGGTTGGTAGCGGAACCCGGTGAGCGGCTCGATCCGGTCGGAGAGCTCCTCGAGCTGCGGCACCCGATCGACGGGCAGGTCGAGCGCCTCCTTGCCCTCCAGAAACTCCTGGCACGCGTAGGTGTCGTGCTTGGCCTTCAGGTCCTCACACACGACGCGCCACACATCGTGCTCCTCGGCGACGTAGGCGACCTCCGGTGCCGGCTCCCCCGGCGTCCAGCGGTCGGCCATCGTGGCCAGGTAGTCGCGCCGACGGCGGTACTCCGGATCGTGCAGTCCGGGGTGGTCATCGCTGAGATGAACCGCGAGGCTCCCGTCGTCCTGCTCGACGACCGGGGCGAAGTACTGACCTTCCTTGAACATCGCATCCTCCTGGCGGCTATCGCCAGGTGAGGCGAATGCCGACTGCTTGTGCGTGCCGAGCCCGGATCGCGGGCTCGTGGGGCGTGCGGACGGGTGTGCCCGACGTCACATCCATGTAAGCACACCGGTCGGGCAGCTCCGACACCTGCGCGTGCCAGCGGGTTCAGGGGTTGAGCAACACCTTGATGGCGCGCCGCTCGTCCATGGCGCGGTAGCCCTCGGCCACCTCTTCCATGGGAAGGGTCAGGTCGAAGACCAGGCCGGGGTCGATCTGGCCAGTCGTGACCAGCTCGAGCAGCTCAGGCAGGTAGCGGCGCACCGGAGCCATGCCGCCAGCCAGGCCGACGTTCTTCTGGAACATTCGTCTCACCGGCAGCTCGACGCCGTGTGGAACTCCCACGAAGCCGACCGTGGCTCCTGGCCGCGCCACCGCGAATGCCGTGCCCATCGCGGCGTCGGTTCCGACGCACTCGAGCACAGCATCGGCCCCGACGCCGGCGGTGATCTCCTTCACCTCGGCGGCGCCTTCTTTGCCGCGGGCAGCCACGAGGTGCGTTGCGCCGAACGCAGTTGCGATCTTCTGCCGCGACTCGTGCCGCGACATCGCGATCACCTTCTCGGCGCCCATCGTGACGGCGGCCAGCACGCCGCAGAGACCGACTGCGCCGTCACCCACGACCACCACGGTGCCGCCGGGCTGGACGCCGGCGCAGACAGCCGCGTGCCACCCGGTGGGCATTACGTCGGACAGCGCGAGCAGCGACGGCAGCAGCGCGTCGTCGGGGGTGCCATCGGTCTTCACGAGGCTGCCATCGGCCTGGTTGACCAGCGCGTACTCACCCTGCCCGCTTGCGGTCATACCGAGGTTCACGCACGCAGATTGGACGCCGGCCAGGCAGTGCGGGCAGGTGTTGTCGCAGTGATCGAACGGCACCACGACAAAGTCCCCTGGTCGGAACTCCTTCACGTCGGCGCCCACCTCCTCGACCACGCCGACGCACTCGTGCCCGATCGTGTCGCCCGGGGTGATCGGGTTCTCGCCCCGG
The DNA here is from genome assembly GCA_049583775.1 of Nocardioides sp. Taxonomy (GTDB): domain Bacteria; phylum Actinomycetota; class Actinomycetes; order Propionibacteriales; family Nocardioidaceae; genus Nocardioides. The sequence goes on along the minus strand of JBAUWM010000407.1, from coordinate 250 downwards.
TAGGGCCAGAGGTCAGATCCGCAGACACAACCGGCCACCACCTTCACGATGGCGTCGGTCGGGGCGGAGATGATCGGGTCGGGAACGTCCTCGAAGCGGATGTCCCGCTCGCCATGGATGGTGGTGGCACGCATGACGTCATCCAAGCACCCCTGACCCAGCGGGTCCGGATTGCAATATCTCACATGTGAGTTACCGTCTTCCCCATGGCTGTGGACTACAAGGGACGCATCGGGAACCTGATCCGTGA